>DATANL010000417.1:0-2704 GCA_036266295.1 Pyrinomonadaceae bacterium
TCCTGGTATTCGTCAACCAGCAGGTACCGAAATCGATCGTTGTATCGCTCGCGAACGTCGGGGACGTCGCGCAACAACCTGACCGTCTTAATCAGCAAATCGTCGAAATCCAGCGCGTTATTCTGATGCAGACGCTCTTCATACAGCTGAAATACTCGCGCAATCGAAGCCCGTCGCTCGTCGACGAAGTGCGCCTGAGCGGTAAATGATTCGGCATCCTGGCCCCGGTTCTTGGCGGCGCTAATCGCCGCCTGCACGGACCGCGGCGTCAGCTGCTTGTCGTCCATTCCCAGATCGCGAATGATGTTTCGCGTCAGCCGCACGGTGTCGTCCTGATCGTAAATGGTGAATGACCGCGTATAGCCCGCGTTCATCGTTTCAATCTCACGACGCAAAATCCGCACACACAGACTATGAAAAGTCGAGATGAGCGGCGTGCTGCCAATCTCCAGACTCTCGATCAACTTGCTGACGCGGCTGCGCATCTCCTCGGCCGCCTTATTGGTAAAAGTAACCGCGAGAATATTGCGTGGCCAAACGCCGCGTTCAGCGATTAAGTAAGCGATGCGGTGCGCGATAACTCGCGTCTTGCCAGAGCCGGCGCCGGCAAGAATCAGGAGCGGTCCGTCGCCGGAAGTCACAGCTTCGCGTTGTTGTGGGTTTAGTGAAGAAAGCAGATCCATCGAGCGGGAGCTATTTAATCATGCGAATGACAGCGGGGCAAAATGAGGATTCTGCTCGATTGTTTAGACGCCGGACTTGTCCGGCGACCTCGGCACAAGTGCCGACTCTAAACGTCGACCTTTGTGATTAATTCTCTTTCTTCGGCGGTTCATCTTTGCATTTTCGCACCCGTCCCCACTCGTCGATGCACTCGCGAAGGTACTGGCCCAGGTCTTCAAACTCGTGTGCTGATTTTTGCCAGAAGTCCTTGAACATACTCGAATCGAAATGGAAACCGTAGGAACGGCCAGAGCCTTTCTGCGGACCGACTTCATCTTCAAAGTACGCCGCCGTTTGCCGGCAGGCCATCGCGACCACCGTGAGTGAGCTGCCGGCAGGTAACGGGTCGAACAACTTGCCCACGCTCTCATCAAGCTCTTTCAAGCGCGCCAGCACGCGATTGTATTGCTCGACGCAAAATGCAGCCGTGTCCTGCGCGCTGCCGGTCCATTCCGATTGCATCGCCATACGCGAGGTCCGACGCAACACGTTGATTAACTTCGCCAGTTCCTTCTCTTTTTCCATGACTTCTTTCTCCGTGGCGCCCGCATCTAAACGGACTCGGCGGGAGCGCCCACTCTCAATCTATCCCGCAGGAGTTTTTTTCCCCGATGAACTCGCCACTTCACAGTGCTTAATGGCGCCCCCGTAAACGCGGCGATTCTTTCCAAAGGCATCTCGTCGAGGAACCGCAACTTTAATGTCAAAGCATAATCGACCGGCAGAGTCTCTAACGCGGCTCGCAGCTCGGAATTGGCGATGCCCTCAGTCAGAGGTTTCGACAGCGCCTCTAACTTTTCGAGCAGGACATCATCCAAAGGGACGCGTTGCGCCTTAAGCCGGCTTTCGCTCTGGCCGAAGCGCATCGCGCGATGACGCGTGATGGCCGAGAGCCAGGCGGGAAACTTTCGCGGCTCTTCAATGGACGGCAACGCTTTAAAGGCGAGCAACCACGCATCCTGCGCCACATCTTCCGCGTGCTCGCGTCCGGCCACACTCGCGGCGACTCGCATTACCGCCGCGCGGTATCGCAGCACCAGCCGATCGAACGCTTTCAGGTCGCCGAGGATCGCTGCGACGACGAGAACTTCATCAGGCGGCTCTGATCCGGCGTCCGCCATTGGCGCGCTGCCCGCTTTGCTTAAGAGACCCTCCACAGACATAGATACGTGCGAGAACCAAAAGGATAGCAGTCTCGCCGTAAATTTTTCGCGAAGATTACGAATTAGGCTTCGGCCTGTGAGGGCAGGAATTCATATCGGCACTTCCGGCTGGAACTACAAACATTGGCTGGGCCGGTTCTATCCCGAAAAGATTCGTGCGGCGGACATGCTGGAGTTCTATGCGCGGCACTTTGAAACCGTGGAACTCAACAACAGCTTCTATCACCTGCCGTCGATAAAATCGTTTCGCACCTGGCGCGACACCGTGTCGAAAGATTTTCGTTTCGCCGTCAAAGGCAGTCGCTTTATCACTCACATGAAGAAGCTAAAGGCGCCGAAGACCTCAACCAGAAAGTTCTTCACGCGGGTTGAGAAGCTGGACGAGAAGCTCGGGCCACTTCTGTTTCAACTGCCTCCGCATTGGCGGGTAAACATTAAAAGGCTGGCGACGTTTCTCGAACGGTTGCCGGCGGGATACCGCTACGCTTTTGAATTTCGCGAACCGAGTTGGTACGCCGACGAAGTTTATGACTTGCTCAAAGAACACAACGTGGCGCTCTGTGTCTTTCACATGAGCGGCTACGAAACGCCGATGGTGATTACCGCGAACTTTGTGTACGTCCGGTTTCACGGAGCGCAGTCGACCTATGGCGGCTCTTATTCTGATTCACAACTGAAGATGTGGGCCCAACGAATCGCGAGCTGGCGAGGCGATGAAAAAGAAATCTTCATCTATTTCAATAACGACCCTGAAGCCCACGCCATCTACGACGCGAAACGGCTGCGCGAGATGTTGTGAAACTTAATGTCGCTTGAAG
>DATANL010000418.1:0-3421 GCA_036266295.1 Pyrinomonadaceae bacterium
CGGAGATCTCGATGTTAGGAAGCCGCATTCGGGGAACGGGAAAATTCTTGAGCAAACCAGTTTCGTCTGCCGCGTACATTTTTGCGGTTCTAATGGCCTCAAGATCGGCTTGGATCCGCGCGCGGGTTATTTCTTCCAGAATGTGTCCCAGAAAATCGCTGAATTCAGGCATATGTCCTCCCGCCTGCAGAAGTGTATCCAGTTCGTGAGCGCGGCCGGACACCCAAACAATCCAAAAGTGTCCGACCGACCAGAAAAGTCTTCGGGCTCAAGCCGGGACTGACAGCATCGCGCCTTCTAGAATGTTCAAGAGCTTTTCCATTCCGGCGGGCATCTCATCCTGCGACGCTTGAACGTGAACAGCCATTGAGTAGGTACGTTCGACGCTCGATCCGCTGGTTGTTGATTTTTTGTAGGCGCAGGAAACATTTAGTTTGGCTCTGCCCGACGGCCATCGCTGCTGTACTTCCAGACTGCCGCTTATTGCCAGGTCAGAACTTTCACTGGCCGTCTCGACGCTGGAAATCTTCGCATTAAAATCCAAAGTCATGCTGTCGATTTTGATGAAGGGTATTGGCAGCATCGTCAGGATGGGGACCGAGAATTTCATATCCTGATAGACCGCGGGGATCGCCGCTTTTGCTGTTACACCCACCACGGCGCTTACCGCCGGCACGAATACGGGAAGCCCTAATACATGTGCCGGATCCAGGTCGTTGGCTGCTCCGCCATTCGCAACCGTAACTTGAGGGGCCATACCCTGAGGAAATGCCGAATTACCAATCGCAGGAACGGCGCTCACTGCAGTTACCCCGATTACGGCTGGTTGAAAAGGCTGAGTCTCTTTGGGGTATTTGAAGTCAACATAAACGGGCGTGCCGCCGATGTCGTTGCCATCAGGATCAAGTTGACCAGCCGGATTGAATCCAACCGTCTTGATGAAATCCGCTGTCGATCGTGCCGCCAGAGCCTGCGCCGTTATTACCGCTACCAGGGGACCCCCGATGAGGTTGCCAAAGTCGAGCGTTGCGAGTTCTGTTCCGGGATTTGTAGCCATTGTTTCTCCTTCTTTGAAGTTGTAATTGGATCACCCTCGCGAAATTCTGAATTTCAAGACAAGGATGGTTTGCCAGCTTTCGTGATTCGCGAGGATTCACTGGACGAAGCTGAGAGTCGGACTCTTATAGGCTAGTGCTGAATTAATCATCTATGAAGGCGTCCGGTCTGTGCGTTAACACACATATGCGAACACTCTTCGTCCAAATTGTGGATGGCAAGCTATCAGAATTATTCCGTCGGAGGATTTCCCGTGACGGGGCTGTCGGGATGCATTCAACTAAACAGCACTGGAATGAGGCGCTGTCCTCGTGCGAAAAGCTCCGGGCCGCTTCGAGGAAACGTCGATCAAGACGCTTCGGCGGCACGACGCTAACGTAGTTTCTTAACAATGCGAGGATTTGGCGTCCCGTACGGGAGTCGAACCCGTGTCGCCGCCGTGAAAGGGCGGTGTCCTGGGCCACTAGACGAACGGGACGCACGGCGAAGTGTGTGGTCAGGAACGAAGGAATTAAATTAGCCCACGCAAAAGATGCTGTCAAACGAAGCTAGGTAGGTAGTGATACCTTTTGAGACCAACGCAGCTAATGCCGGGAACGCGGACGTCCTCGTCCGCATAACTGCGCGATTACGTTGATGCGGACGGGGACGTCCGCGTTCCCAGCAAAATGTACCACTGCCCTAAGATACTTTCGCAATTATGCGTTCGATCGATCGTTGGTCGGCTTCAGAACTGAAAACAAATCGAACCGCGAATCCCATTTCGCTGATCGCGTAGACGACGCTGCCCCACAAAGTCGTCACTTCGCCGGCAAGCATGATGTCCAGGCGGGCCAGTTCGCGCGGTACGACTTCGCCGCCCGTAAGCACGAAACATCCTGACGCACTGAGATCGCTCACCGCGCCGCGGCCCTGGGTTTTCAAGGTTTCCCAGCGCACGTTGATATTCGTGCGCAAGCGACTGGCTTCCCTTCGTTCTTCCATAGTTCGGAAATAATCGCCGGCGAGCGCGCGGCAAAACTTTTCTTTGCAGCGCCGGCAGGCGCGATTCTGATGTTATAATCTCGAATTCGCTGCGTAGACTCGACCCAATTTAATTTAGCACACGGAGCTAACCTGATGATCAATCGATTGTTCACCCTGTCCGCTTTAGCGGCCATTCTTTCCTTTTCAGCAGCAGCCGCGATGGCCCAGCACGACATGGGCGGCGGCGGCACAACTTCCGGCGCGGCGACGGGCGGCGGGTCGACGGCCCCCAGCCGCAGCACGACGGTGAAGCGGCCTCCGCGACGAACTCCGCCGGCGCGCACCACGCCGACTACACCTCCGCGCAGAGGCGTCACGGCCGAGCAATACAACGCGCAGGGCGACGAGCTTTTCAAAGCGAAGAATTATGACGATGCGCTCGAGGCTTATCAGCGAGCGGTGGCACTAAAGCCGATCGCCATTGCCTATTACCACATCGGTTGGATTTATAACGACCGCGATGATTTCGATAGCGCGCTACCTGCATTGCAGCAAGCCGTGCGGCTCAATCCGAACGACGCGGTCTCTTTTTCCGAGATGGGATATACCTATCGCAACCTGAAACAATACGAGCAGGCGTTGGCTGCATATCGGCACGCGATCGATCTTAAGAACGATTACGCGATTCCCTATTATCAGATTGGCTGGATCTACAACGAGCGCGAACAATACGCACAGGCGGTTGAACCTCTGAAGCGGGCGACATCGCTGGACTACCCGGAGGCTTACGGTGAGCTCGGCTATTCGTATTACAAACTCAACCGGTCGCAGGAAGCGCTCGCAGCTTACAGCCGGGCGGTCCAGTTAAAGCCCGACGATGGTTCTTCGTATCTGGGTTTGGGCGACGTCAACTTTTATCAAACCAAGGATTACAAAGCTGCGCTGGCGGCTTACAAGCAGGGCGTGCAGTACAAGGACGACAACCCGACGGCCTTCTACAATCTCGCGTTCAGTGCCAACGAATACAGCCAGTACACCGACGCGGCGAACGCCGCGCGCAAGGCGATTGATCTGAAAAGCGATTACCCGGAAGCGTACGCGGAACTCGGGTACGCAAAGAGAAAGTTAAATGCGCCGACGGAAGCGATCAGCGCGTATCAGCAGGCGATCAATTTGCGGCCGGGATATGGCATCGCGTACACGGGGTTGGGTGACACTTATTTCGAACAGAAGCAGTACCGCGAGGCAGTAGCACCCTACGAGCGGGCGATCAGGATTTCGCCGAATAACGCGCGGGTTCATTACAACCTCGGTTGGCTGTACAACGATCAGTCGCGTTACGCCGAAGCTGTTACGCACCTGAGCGAGGCGGTACGCCTGAAGCCCGAGTATGTCGAAG
>DATANL010000419.1:0-2763 GCA_036266295.1 Pyrinomonadaceae bacterium
CGAGGTCTTTTCTAATCTGCGCGGAATTGAGATTGAATTGCTCGGCCAACTCCTGAGACGAAACTGTCCTGATTCCGGCAGCCGCGAGCTCGTTTAGACAGCGAAGGTAAACGCTCAGGCGGTTGGTCGTGAGTTCAGAAATCTTTTCCCTTTTCATGGCGAGCGAAAAAAGTATAACGCCGAGTTGACCAACAAGAAAGCGACCCGTTTGCGAATGAAAACATATTTACGCGATAATCCGCCGCGTTGATTGCTCATCTCTCAGGAACATTGCTGGCAAAGCAGCCGACGTCGGCGATCGTCGATGTGGGCGGCGTGGGCTACGAAGTAGTCATTCCGCTTTCGACATTTTATGAACTCGGCGAAAACGGAGCCCAGGTGCAGCTGCGCATCTACACGCACGTCCGCGAAGACGCCCTGCAACTTTTCGGATTCAAGACGGCGCGCGAGCGCGAACTGTTTCTGCAGCTAATTTCGGTGAACGGCGTCGGGCCCAGTCTCGCCATTAAGCTGCTTTCGGGAATGAATGCGGACGAGATCATTGCGTCAATTCGCACAAACAATTTAGTGCGACTGGTGGCGATTCCCGGAGTGGGACGCAAAACCGCCGAGCGTTTGGTGGTCGATCTGCGCGACAAGATCGCGGCGCTGTCGTCGCCGGCGCTCGAAGAAGAATTCGCGGCGAAAGCCGTGGCTGCGGGCGAGCTGGCGTCTACGGAATCGATGCGCGATGACGCGATGTCGGCGCTGGCCAATCTTGGATATCAGCGCGCCGCTGCCGAAAAAGCCGTCAAGAACGCGATCGATGAAGGCGGTGACTTATCCGTCGAAGTGATCCTAAGACGCAGCTTGCGATCGCTGGCCAAGGCTTAGAGCCAAATAACGTTTAGACGGCGGACTTGTCCGCCGCGCGGCACAAGTGCCGCGTCTAAACGAAAAGGCAAACTCTATTGAGTTGACCGAAGCTCTCCCGACATTCACAATTCGATTTCGAGATGCCGAAAGCAACCAGAGGCGAAGAAACGCTGAACCCAACAGCGACTGATGATGATCTGAAATACGATCTATCGCTCCGGCCAAATCGTCTCGCCGACTACATTGGTCAGTCGAAAGCGAAAGAAAATCTGCGAATCTACATCGCGGCCGCCCGGAAACGGCGCGAAGCGCTCGACCATGTGCTGCTGACTGGCCCACCGGGATTGGGCAAGACCACGCTCGCTCACATCGTCGCGAACGAGATGGGCGCGCAGCTGAAGTCGACCTCCGGCCCCGCGATCGAAAAAACCGGAGACATCGCGGCCTTGCTCACGACGCTGCAGGAAGGCGACGTGCTTTTCATCGACGAGATTCATCGCTTGATGCCGGTCATCGAAGAAAAGCTTTATCCGGCGATGGAAGATTTTTCGTTCGACTTTGTCATCGGCCAGGGCCCCGGGGCCCGTTCGATCAAACTCGACGTGCCAAAATTTACGCTCGTCGGAGCGACTACGCGCGCGGGCTTGATTAGCGCGCCGCTGCGCGGACGATTCGGAATTAACTTCCATTTGGACTTTTATCCCCATGAGGATCTCGAAACGATCTGCAAACGCTCGGCGAGCATTTTGAATGTTGAAATTGACGACGGCGGCGCCCATGAAATTGCGCGGCGTTCGCGCGGCACTCCGCGGATCGTCAATCGCCTGCTCCGCCGCGTACGTGATTATGCAGACGTCGACTACGATGGACGCATCACGCATGAAGTCGCCAACGATGCATTGAATCGGATGGAAGTCGACACCTACGGCCTGGATGAAATGGACCGAAAATTATTGCTCACGATCATCGAGAAGTTTGAAGGCGGGCCGGTCGGCGTCGGGACGCTTTCGGCCGCGATTCACGAAGAGAAAGATTCAATCGAAGAGATCATCGAGCCGTATTTGATTCAAATCGGGTTTCTGAATCGCACGCCCCGCGGGCGAATGGCAACGCAGCTCGCCTATCAGCATTTCGCCATGGGCGAAGCGCAGCGGGCGCCGGGATTGTTTGATTCACAGTAGCTTTGTCTAATGCCGAAACGTTTTTCTCGTCATTCATTCGGAGTCAGGAACCGTTCGCCCTGGACGCGAATGATTTCGCACGCTGTCCATCAATTCCACGAAAACGATCTGTTCACTTCAGCGGCGGCGATGAGCTACTTCGGATTGATGACTCTGTTCCCTGCTCTGCTGTTGTTGCTGGCGCTGAGCAATCGCATCACTGCGGGCAGTCAGATGATCCAGCACATCGTCGAAGTCTATCCGGGTTCGAGCAAGTTTCTGCACGAAACCATGAAATCGCTGGCCAACGTCAGCAGCAGCATCATCGTAACCTGCGCCATCATTGTCCTTTGGGCCGGTTCCTGGGTATTCGCCGTAGTCGAACGCGCGCTCAACCGGGTGTGGGGAACCTCTCATCGGACCTTTCTGCATGGACGTCTGCTGACCCTGGCGATGATTGGACTGGTGGGACTGTTGTTAGTTGCGTCGGTGCTCGGCACTTCGGTGCTCGTCTATCTGCACGAGGTCGCTGATCGGATGTCGCCGCGACAGCTCGAGCATTACTGGTTACTCTCCACGGTCGGTAGTTGGTTCTGGCAAACCGTTTTCGCGCTCGTCAGTCTGCTGGTCACTTCGGCTCTGTTCCTGATCGTTTATCGCTTCATGCCTAACGCCTACGTTAGTGTTCGCGACTGTGTTCCGGGCGCTATCATCGGCAGTCTCTTGTGGGAAGCCGCGAAATACGGCT
>DATANL010000420.1:0-6254 GCA_036266295.1 Pyrinomonadaceae bacterium
GCTTGGCGCAGTTTCTCGCTCTCCACTTCGCGCGCCAGTCCGGCCTGGCGAATCTCAAGGTGGATGCGATGCAGCTGCGTCAGCGGTTGCAGAATCTGGCCTGCGAAGATCGCCGTCGGCTCGCGCGTGGTCCCAATTGAAAAGAACGGACCGACACCGGGAACGACATTGGCCTCGGAGCTGTTGGCACCGGGGTCGTGCTTGATGAACTGCTGTGACACAACCGAATACGCGTACAACGAGGGCAACCGATGGGTGCGCGCCGCCGCCACCTCGTCGCCCGCTTTGCCGATCGACAGTTGTGCGTTCTTTACCTGACGGTTGTCGTGCAACGCGAGAGAAATCGCATCCTCCAGCGTCAATACTTCTGCCGAAGGCGCGTCGTCCTTTTGCTGCGCCACGATGGAAACTTGGCTCGCTATGAGCACGACCACTAGTAGATAGATAACTCGACTAAGCATTGCTTACTCCTTAACTGTTGAGCTCAAGCGGCCGGCAAAAGACTGTGCCGCTTTTTCCTGGCTCACGCTGCTGCACCGGTTGACGGTTTGCGTTGTTCAGCGTCAATCTCATCGACGATTGCATTTATCAGAACTCCCGCTGACAGCAGCCTGGCTCCCTTTGCTCGCATCCTCGCGAGCAGTGCTCTCCCTTCGGCGTCGATAAAATTGACGTCTGCCAAATCGATTAACATCGTCCTCGAAGGATTTGTCGCCAGCGCGCCATACCAGCACTTCTCCAGTTCCGTAACCCACGGCCCGATGAGCTTTCCCTGGAGCACCAGGCTCGTCACCGGGACATCGTCGTGGATGTAAATTCTGAGCATCACTGTTCTCCTCTTCGCATTTGACATGGGCAACGGGTGTGCCGAATGCAACGCAGGCACGCTTTGTTGAATTCGTTGAATCTTTGGAGCGGTGCAGAAAAACTGCGTGTCGAAACTGTCGAAAGAGTTGAAACTGTCATCGTCACTCTCAACACGAAACGGAGAAGGTGGCACCCTCGATCGCGGAGGTCGGTGAGTCGCGAAAGTGATCGTGAAATCTATAAGAGAGAGGACGTTAGGGTCTCGTTTGAATTCGTCGGAATTACGCGTGAGTCCAATCTGCGACAAGTGGAATGCGTCTTGCGAGGTGCGCGGTTATGGAGGTGAAACGAATGACGGAGCAACTTGGTAAGTGCTCTAAGGGTTGGCTGCTGAAAAACTATTTTGGAGTGCGCCGCGACAACGCGTTGGGAGTAGCGACATGAAAAAACTGGAACGGGTGCGAAGAATGACGCTTCGACGGATAGAGCAGATAGACAGTGAACTCGAACGCTTCGAAGAAAGGCCTGAGCTCGATACTCGTAGGCGATTTGGTTCGCTACTCAAGCGGTTCGAAGAACTCGAAAAGCTCTACTACAACCTGCGTCGCCAGCAGGCGCCTGATCCGCAGCAACTAATCGCGCGGATTTCCGCAGAGCATTCAAGACAAATTGCAGCGCAGCGGGAAGGCGCCGCTCGGCGTCATGCCGCGACCTTGGCCTTGAGTAGGAGAGAAGAGTTGAAGAGACGCGAACACGAGCGCGAGCTTCCGGCGTATTACGGAATTGACTTTCCCGGCTTTGCCTCAAAAGTCCAGGACGCGGAGTAATAACTCAACGAGCTGCGGAGCATTTCGTGGCGAGCACGCGAACGACGTTCCAGAATACTAAACCGTTTGTCCTGGTCTGAAATCTCTATATAATCGCCCTCACCGCGCGAGCAATTTGATAAAGGAGATACTGCCCTGATGCACGACGACCCGCGGCGCCCGACGGCCACTGGCGATCGGCAGTACGAGACGCGCCTGGCCACCGCTGAAGCCGAGCGCGACCGCTACCAGCTGCTGCTCGAGATCAACAATGCCGTAGTCACACGCCTGGGTTTGGAGAGTCTCCTGCACGCGATCTCTGAGTCTCTGCGCAAGGTGATTCCACACGACTCCGCGGCGATTACCCTTTACGATCCAGAAACCAGCCAACTGCGTTTGCACAGCTTCGACCTGGGATACGCGAGTGATCTCGAGGAAGGCGCGTTGTTTCCGCTGGAAGGGACTCCCGAAGGCCTGGCCTTCAATTCAAGACGGCCCGTCGTAATAAGGAAACTCGATCTCAAGGAGTTCCCAGCTGCACAGATTGAACACGCGTACAACGATGGGCTGCGATCTGGATGCTGCGTTCCGCTCGTCGCACACGACCGGACACTGGGAACACTCGACATCGCGAGTCGCAGCGAAAACGCCTTCACCCACGAGGACGCGGAACTGCTCACGCACGTTGCCGGACAGATCGCCATTGCGGTGGAGAACGCTCTGGCCTACCGCGAGATCTCCGAACTCAAAGACAAGCTGGCCCAGGAGAAGCTTTATCTCGAAGAAGAGTTACGGAGCGAGATGAACTTCGATCAAATCGTCGGCGGCAGCCCCGCGCTCAGGCGAGTTCTGGAGATGGTTGAAACCGTCGCCCCCAGTGATTCCACCGTGCTGTTGCTCGGCGAGACGGGCACCGGAAAGGAACTTATCGCGCGCGCGATTCACGACCACAGCCGGCGCAAAGACCGCACCTTCGTGAAGCTGAACTGCGCGGCCATTCCGACGGGCCTGCTCGAGAGTGAATTGTTCGGGCACGAAAAAGGAGCTTTTACCGGCGCCATCACGCAGAAGGTCGGAAGACTGGAATTGGCCGATCAAGGGACGCTATTTCTCGACGAGGTCGGAGACATCCCACTGGAGATACAGCCCAAGCTCCTCCGAGCTTTGCAGGAGCGCGAATTCGAGCGCCTGGGGAACACGCGCACGAAGAAAGTAGATGTGCGAATGGTGGCCGCAACCAACCGCGATCTGGAAAAGATGATTGCCGACCGCGAATTTCGCAGCGATCTATATTATCGTCTGAACGTCTTTCCCATTCGCATTCCGCCTTTACGTGAGCGGCGCGAAGACATCCCGCTGCTGGTTCGCTACTTCGCGCAGAAGTTCGCACAGCAGATGGAGAAACGTATCGAGACGATTCCGGCAGCAGCAATCAAAGCATTGGCTGATTGGGAGTGGCCCGGCAATGTAAGGGAGCTGGGAAACTTCATCGAGCGCGCAGTGATTCTCACGCGCGGCACGTCTTTGGATGTGCCCCTAACGGAACTTCGGAAAGCGCAGACTGATGCGTCGCCGCCCGCGCACCCACCGCAAGACCATCAGGAGATCGCACGCATTGTGAAAGAGACGATCAATGCTCTTGATGGTAAGAAACGCGTGACCGATGAATACGCCGATAAGCAGCGCGATGAGATCGTGCGCGCGCTGAACGAATGCCAGGGACGGGTTGGAGGCAACGATGGTGCGGCGACTCGTCTTGGGATCAATCGAACGACACTGCTTTCTCGGATGAAAAAGTTCGGCATAAATCCCAAACAGTTTTCGTAACGAACCTCGTCTTAAGAACCTGGTACCAGTAGCAATACGTTCGGTTCTTCGCCAGCTCAAGTGAGACATTGCGCGCCCGCAGTGCGCCGTCGGGGCGTTGCTGCAAAAGTCGCACAGGCTGATCTAAAAGCGGCTTTGCCGCAGCACATAGCGGAAAGGCTTTGCCTTTCCGTAAACGCTGGTCACTTAGGTCCGAGGCTGCGCCTCGGTAAATTGAGGCGCAGCCTCAAAAGAGCCGAGGACATCGCGGTAAGCCATAGGCTTACCGCGATGTGTTGCGGCAAAGCCGCATTGCGATTCCGTCTTAGAATGATTTTGCAGCAAGTTGGCGCATCGCTTTACCGCTGCCAGAGGATCTGCGGCGCTTCCAGTGGAATAGTCACGGCCGGGTTGTGTGCAATCACGCGCGCTGTGTAATCCGACGCGGAGCGCGTGGCGGGTGTACGCCCACGGTAGAGGTGGCTGCCACCACGTGACTCTTTTTCTCCCTCGACATTCATGACGTGGCGCTCACCGACTCCCCCGGGCAACGCATCCGCATAGATTTCGACCTTTACAAAGTCTGGCGAAAGCTCACCGAGATGTAGTTGCAGTTGAAAGTCATGCTGTCCGTTGTTTGTCTCAACTCTTATCTCGCCGAATCGCACGCCAGCCCAATGTTCAGATAGTGCGCGTTGCCAACTGACGATGTCCGCGGCGGCCGCGCCATCCTGCTGCGAACGGTCGTGGTACATAGATGCAGCGCGCAAATAATAGTTCTCTGTGTACTCGCGCACCGCGCGATCGGCTGAGTACTGCGGCGTGAGGCGGGCCATGCTTTCACGCACGTGCGAAATCCAGCCGACCGGAAGACCACGTGCATCGCGATAGTAGAACAGCGGAATGATCTCCTGTTCCAATTTGGCATAGAGCGCTTCGGCCTCGGCAGCATCGGACTGCGTATCATCAAGATGCTCTTTGCTAATGGCCCAACCAACACCAGGTTCATAGGCCTCAGCCCACCAGCCATCGAGTTCCGACAAATTAATGCCACCGTTCACCAGCACCTTCATGCCACTGGTGCCACACGCCTCCCACGGCCGGCGCGGGTTGTTAATCCACACATCCACACCATGCACCATTTGCTCGGTGAGCAGCATGTCATAGTCACTCAGGAACACTGCATGCGGACGCACCTCGGGCCGGCGGCGAATGAAGTCTGTCCATTGACGGATCAATGCCTGGCCGGGTTCATCAGCCGGATGCGCTTTACCCGCAAGCAGAAGTTGCACCGGACGATTCGGGTTGGTCAGGAGGCGAACCAACCGCTCGGGATCGGTTAGCAGTAAAGTCGGCCGCTTGTAGGTCGCAAACCGGCGCGCAAAGCCGAGCGTCAGCACGTTAGGATCCAGGATGTGCGCGGCCTGGTCCACCTCTGCGACCGGCGCGCCCGACGAGGCAAGACTCCGAGCAAGCCGGCGGCGACTGAAGTCGACCAGTTGCGCGCGCGCGTTAGATCTCATTTGCCAGATCTCGAGGTCCGATACCCCGCGCATATGCTCGGTCGCCTTGCTGCGCGGCAGTCCTATCCAGCGATCTTTTCCGCATGCCTTGTCCCAAAGCTTGTCGGCTTCCGATGAATCCCACGTCGGCACGTGGACGCCGTTGGTCACATAGCCGATGGGCACTTCGTCTTTCGGCCAGCGAGGAAAGAATGATTGGAAAAGACCGCGACTCACGTCGCCATGCAATCGGCTGACGCCGTTCACCGCGCCGCTTCCACGCAGCGCGAGATAAGCCATGTTGAATTGCTCCTGCTCATCGTCGGCATGTTCGCGGCCCAGCGCCATCACGTCGCGGAGGCTGACGTTTATTGCGTCGGCGTAAAAGCCCAGATACTTCGCGACCAAATCCGAGGGGAAACGATCAAAGCCGGCCGGCACTGCTGTGTGCGTAGTGAAGACATTTCCGGCACGAGTTGCCGCGAGCGCGACTTCGAACGGTTGCCGAGTCTCCATCATGAAAGTGCGCGCGCGAGCCAGCACCGCGAACGCCGCATGTCCTTCGTTAAGATGACAAACTTCAGGGCGGTACCCGAGCTGGTGAAGCAATCGCCAACCGCCGACACCGAGCACGATCTCCTGTAGCAGTCGCGTCTCCGGCCCGCCGCCATAAAGCTCACTGGTAATCGCGCGATGAAATGGCGGGTTGGCTGGATCGTTGCTGTCCAGCAAGTACAGCGTCGCCCGGCCTACCTGTGCCTGCCAAGCTCGCACCCAAACGCTGTAGCCCGGAAGCGCGAACTTCAGTCGCACCCACTCGCCATCCTTGTCTCGCACCGGCGTGATCGGCAGCAGCCCTGGATCGTTATATGGATAGAGAGCGAGTTGCGCGCCGTCCGCATCGAGCAGTTGACGAAAGTATCCTCGTTGATAGAGCAATCCGACGCCGACCACCGGAACACCAAGATCGCTGGCAGCTTTCAATTGATCGCCCGCGACGTTGCCGAGGCCGCCCGAATAAATCGGCAACGCTTCACTCAACATGAACTCCATGCTGAAGTAGGCGATGCAACTCAAACGCGATTGTCGATACTTCTGCTGAAACCAGCTGCTCGCCTGCATCTGATCTTGCTTAACGCGCGCAGCCTCATCGACCTTGCTGCGGAAATTCGCGTCAGCCATTAGAGATTTAAGCTTGGAGCGCGACGCCGTCTGCAGGACCAGCCATGGATTATGCGTCAACTCCCAAAGTTCGGGGTCGAGCGGCTCCCACAACTCTTCTTCACCGTGACTCCACGACCAACGCAGGTTGAGCGCCAGATCAACCAGGGTA
>DATANL010000421.1:0-2399 GCA_036266295.1 Pyrinomonadaceae bacterium
TGGAGATCGTCGGTTTGAGCAGTTGCTGGTGCCGCGAATAAAAGCGTCAGAACAAATACGAGGGCGACCTTCTTCATCAGAATCCTCCGGTAGTGGCCGTCAATAATAAACAACAAAAGCCAGCCGGCAAAGAGACTGGCAACAGATGAACGCCAACTGGCATGGGTTCAAGAAACGAAATGAAAGACATTAGACGTGAACCTTTAACGAGCTGCGGAGCAGCGGTCAGAATTAAGCCCAAGGTGAGGCTTTGCGAGCCTTGGGTCAAGTCCAACTAACATGATCCAGCCCCGAAAGGGGCGACAGCGCTTAACTCTGACCACGGCTTCGCTGCTTACACCGGCGTACCCGGACTTCAGTTACTTGAAGACAAAGTGTGCAACCGCGGTTTCAAGATTCCAATAAATCATTCCGTACGCCGTCAAATCAAATGCCGCGTGCGCGATCATCAACATGAAGAGCCTACCCGTGAAAGCGAAGATTGTTCCGAAGACCAGGCCGACAATTGTTGCCTGTTCCGTCCCCGCCACGCCCTGGACGCTGTAATGTGCCAGGCCAAACCAAATTGAAGTAAGCAACACGATTGAGATCTTTGCGACTATGCTTTCTCCAAAAAGCTTTCCCAATCTTTCGAAAGCATAGCCTCGAAAGAAAGTCTCCTCGCCAAAACCCGCACCCGCGATCAGTAGATACAGGGTCATGGGGACCGCGCTAAGATTACCCGCCAGATAGTGGTAGGCCTGATTGATCGGATCCGCGCCGAGCAGCGGCATCACGATCGCCTTCATCAGAAATTTGAGCGCGAAACCAAACAGGATTCCCGTGGCGATCGTCCGAATCCAACTCTTTGGCCTGACGAATCCGAGCTCGCGCCACGGCGTGCCTGAAAGCCGGGCCCAGAGCAGAACCAGAAGCGCGCTGCCGGGGAGGAGGACGACGTTCCCCATGAAGATAATGAGAATTGAAAGAATTCCCGGGAGCCCGAAGCCGCGCAGGCGTCGCGCTGTCTTATCGTCCAATAATGAGGGTGCCGGCGTTTCGCCCATTTGATATGAGGTGAAGTCAGCAGCACGAGGCGTGACCGCGTGGGTCAAGGAACTACGTTGAATTGACCCTTATCGCTCGATCGTCGCTCGCACGATGTAATCCAGCCGCGGAAAATTCCGTTTCAGATATTCGTTGCCACCGGCAAAGAGAGGGTCCTGTTTGCCGCCCCGAATTCCGCCGCCAGACTGTTCTCCGTATTCGGAGTAAATCGCGTCTGCTACTTCCATTCCCTCAATCACTCTGGCAATCGGCGCAAACGGCTCCTTATCGTGCGAGGCAGAGTTATCGCGCAGATTGATGAATACCTGCGTCGTGCGTCCGTTGGGATCTTTGAAAGCGAAGGCCATCGTGCCGCGCACGTTCGACAGCACGCGTGGATCGTCAGCGATGTTACGAGTTCGCCAAACTGTGGCCACCTTCGGATCCCCGTTGATCCCGAATTGCGCCCACAGTCCGGCGCGTACGCGAAAGATGGCTGTGTCGTCGTAGTAACCGTTACGCACGAGATTGTAGAAACGATCGACACCGAGGGGCGCCCACTCTCGCTTCATCTCCAGCCGAATGACGCCTTTGGTGGTTTCCAGGCGAACGCGCGCAGAATCCGGCGCTCGCTTATTCATTTCCGGACTGTCAGGTTGTAAGAGCAGCGCGCGATTTGGTTTTCCATTCTGGGTCGACGCGGCCATTACCGCGCAGATAACTACAAGAATTGAGAGGGAGATCTTAATCGAGTTTGTGCGATGCATTCATTCTACTTATTGACGAATCGGCGACGACTCCCGATCAGCGCGTCAAGGCTCCAGGCGCCACCACCTTTCGCCGCCATGTAGAGAAAGATGAAGCAGAGCAAAACGGCGGGCGTCCCCTGGTTCTGCATAGGCCAGCCACCACTCGGCCAAAAGTGAAATTGCCAATACGCAACGGCCATCATTCCCGAAAGGATGAAAGCAACGGGCCGCGTGCAGAGGCCGATCAGGATCAATATGCCGCCAAAAAATTCCAGGATGCCGCCGATTCCGGTTTGGCTCATTAAGGTCACTTTCGCGCCGCCGGGCATGCCGCCGAACCAGCCGAAGAGAATCAGGCCACCAGACTGAATGAACAGGAAACCGCTGACCACGCGAAGCAGAAAATAGGTGATTTCTTTGGCAAGTTGCATATGCGCGAGCTTGATGAGGGCAATGGTCAACCGCCCGCTACCGCAGGCGGTTCTGACTCCTTTTATTTCGGCCCCGACTCGGCCACCGTCTTCATCTGCGCCAGTCCCTTTTCAAAATCAGCGCCGATCATTTTGTCCATGTTCATAAACAGGCTGAACGCTTTGCCGATGAAGTTGTTGTCGCCGGCCATGG
>DATANL010000422.1:0-9174 GCA_036266295.1 Pyrinomonadaceae bacterium
CCGAGGCGCATTCATCAACGGGCGCTCGAACAAATCGTTGGACCGGACCGGAGCCACGGGAAGCGACTCTCGCAGCTCAATCCAGCGAAGCGCCGTGGCCGCGTCAACTCTACCGTTCGGTTGATTCCTGATTATGGAGGACGCTCAAATGCCAAAACCTGCCACGCGAAGTTGGGCTCGAATTCTTTCGTTCTTTGTAGCCATGGCATCTACAGCTCTTTTACTGCTGGGTCTATGGCGATGGGCTCGAGGCCATGGCCATTGGGATGACCTGTTGCCTCCATTAGCTCTGTTTCTGCTCGCGTTGCCACATGCCATTCGGATTGAAGGCGTGCCGAAACATGTCGTGCAGTTCATTGGTCTCGTTATTACGATTCTGGCTATAGTGATGCTTTCCCGTTCGCTGGGTTCGTGATCGGTTGTCTAAGCGCAACCGAACAAATCGTTGCACGCGAACGGCGGGAGCTGAACTGCAAGGATGACGGATGAAGGCAGAAGGATGAATTGAATTCGCGCCGCCGTGTCAACTCAACCGTTGGGCGGACGATAGTGCGAAGAAAGTTTATTCACGAGGTCATCGACCGCTACCACCAATTCGGAGACCGCAATGTTCAAGGCGACACACCCGATTCTCGGTACACGAGACATTACGCGAGCGATTGCTTTCTATACCGAGCTACTCGGTTTCAGACTGGCTTTCTCAGATGAAGGCGATCCCCCGAACTACGTCGGCTTTCGGCGCGATGCGGTCGAGGTTCATATGCAGTTTCAGTTCGAATACGAAATGGGAACGATCAGGCTGCGGTTTCTCGTGGACGACCCAGATGCACTCTTCAGCGAATATCGCCAGCGCGGCGTCGAGTGTACTGCAGATGGTCCTCGCGATACCCCCTGGCTAACGCGCGAATTCGCCCTCTACGATCTGGATCGGAACGCACTCACTTTTTACCGCGGCCTAACGGTTTCAGAAAGGAGTTCGGTCCGCGGGACGAATGACGACCTTGGGTAAGGAGCCAAGCTTCATGATTGCTACTTGACGAGGGTTACTGACGTCGCTCACACATCGCAGCGTCCGCCCAACAAATCGTTGGACCGAGGAGGGAGCGTGTTTCGCATCATGACTTGTCCGGCGGTGCTTGAATGAATTCGCGCGGCCGCGTCAAACGTTCGGTTGCTTTTCTTCATAATGAAACTCCTGCTCTGTTTCGGTCTTCTCTTTTTAGTATTCGGCTTCTTGAATGCCCAAACCGCCGCACGCCTTATCGATTCGTACGACGACAAGATACCCAGCGGTGAAAAAGAACAGTGGCATCTCGAAGACTTCTTAAAAGTGCTCGCCGCTGAACCAAACGCAACCGCATACATCGTTGCGTATGGCGCTCGTGAGGATCCTCCCGGTAAAGCACGACGCTTCGCGCTCCGAGCAAAGCATTACATGGTGGAGATGCGCGGCATCGAACCCAGCCGCATCGTGACGCTTGATGGCGGTCATCGAGAGGCGTTCGTTGTCGAGTTATGGCTCGTCCCTAAATCGGCTCGGCCACCCGAACCCAGGCCCACCGTTACTCCGTCCGATGACTTAGGTGACAATCTGTTGTACGACAATATTGAAGTAGGTTATGAAAACTTCGGCGATGCCAACGAGGACGACGCGGCTCGACTGGACGGCTTTGCGCTCGCCCTCAAAAAAGAACCCAAAGCCTGGGGCTGTATCGTGGCGTACGCAATGGCAGGCAACGACCAGATGGGAATCACCTGGGATACTCCGGGCACAGGCCTCAAGCTCGCGCGCGAGCACAGGGATTACCTCATCTACAAGCACCATCTTCGTCCGGCTGCGGTGTCTGCTGTCGATGGAGGTTACGCAGATCGTGTTGTGGAACTCTGGATCATGCGACCAAACGCACGCTTCGACAAAGGGCCATTCCTCTATCCCGACAGGCTCCGAGCAAATCGCAATGGGACGCTGACAATCGGCAAGTCTGACACGAAGGGAATTTGTTGTAAGGCGTGCGCCAGAGGTCAGACGCATCGGCACATGTTAAAGTACGCAAATCGTCATCGCGCTCACAACGAACGGCGCAATCGAACAATCGTCGAACCGGAGCGGCGGAAGGGTCTTTCGCATCAAGCGTGATCCGACTGTTTCTTACATAATGTATTAGCTGACGCCGATTGGTAGCACAGCACTGATCCTCGACTTATGCGAGTTACTCTTTGTACCATCCTTTTGACTCTGTCGTTCCTTCCAGTCATACAGTCTGCGCCGGCGACGGAGTTACAGCAGGCGCCGGCCATCGACTACCACCAGCACTTGTTCAGCCCGGCCGCCGCAGCCCTCGTCACTGGTAACCCAAAATCGCCGGGCATCGACGCGCGCAACCTTGTCGCGCTCCTCAATTCAGCAGGCATTCGGCGCGCGCTCGTGCTGTCGGTAGCGTACACGTGGGGCAAGGCGAGCCGTGCACCCGTCGAAAATGAATACGAGCACGTGAAGGGCGAGAACGACTGGACTGCGCAGCAGGTCGCGCAATACCCGGACCGACTGCGCGCATTCTGCAGCTTCAATCCGCTCAAACCGTATGCCCTCGAAGAACTGGCGCGTTGTAGCAAAGATCGGCAACTGCACTTTGGGTTGAAGCTGCATTTCGGCAATTCCGATGTTGATCTCGACAATCCGAATGACGTGGCGCAAGTGAGAAAGATCTTCAAAGCTGCGAACGGCTATCGCATGCCGATTGTGGTGCACATGCACACGTCGATCGACAACCAACGGAAATATGGCGACGAGCAGGCACGCGTGTTCCTGAACGAGCTGCTGCCGGCCGCCCCGGACGTGCCGGTGCAGATTGCCCACCTCGCCGGCTCTGGTGGTTATGACGACGCGACGGACGCGGCGCTCAGCGTGTTCACGGATGCGCTCGCGAAGCATGATGTGCGCATGAAGAAGGTCTGGTTCGACGCGGCCGTGGTCGTCCGGCCTAACTCGACAACTGATCAGTTGGAGCGAATTGCCGCGCGCATCCGCCAAATCGGCGTCAAGCGGGTTCTCTACGGCTCGGACGCGGCCGCGAGCCCGCTCGCGTACCCCAAGGCAGGGTGGGCTGCGTTCCGACGAGTCCCTTTGACCAACGCCGAGTTCAGCGTCATCGCGAACAATATCGCGCCCTATATGCGTGACTTCGCAGTGCGGTAATCAAAAATATGCTGGGCGGCAGCTAACAAATCGTTGGACCGGAGCCAAGGTAAGCGACTTTCGCATCACGCTTGATCCGGCTAAGCTGCTCGGTAGCGCCGTGGCCCGGCCAACTCAAAGGTTCGATGGCTTTCAGTGCCGGTCAATTGACGAGGAGAAAAGTAAATGACAGCTAAAGACATCGTCGCCGAGCTCAAGAAGCTCGGCAACGCGCAAACCAAGAAGATGTGGATGACCCACGGCGCCCATGAGCCATGTCTCGGCGTGAAGATCGAGGATATGAAAAAGATCCAGAAGCGCGTCAAGATGGACTACCAGCTCGCTCTGGATCTCTACGACACCGGCATCGCCGACGCGATGTACCTCGCCGGACTAATTGCGGACGACGCCAGGATGACCAGGAAGGACCTGCAGAAATGGATCAATAACGCCACCTGCAACTGGGTCGCGGAATACACGGTCCCGTGGGTGGCGTCTGCGAGCCCGCATGGCCGGGAAATCGCTTTGAAGTGGATGGACTCCAAAGACGAAACCATCGCCTCGGCCGGCTGGCAGACTTACAGCAGCATGGTCGCCATCATGGAGGATGCGGACCTCGACCTTGCCGAGATCAAGGCGCTCCTGCAACGCGTGACGAAGTCGATCCAACAGCAGCCCAATCGCGTCAAATACGTGATGAACAGTTTCGTCATCGCCGTCGCCTGCTACGTCAAACCGCTCCACAACGTCGCGGTCGATACGGCCAACGCCATTGGCACGGTCGCGGTCGACCTGGTCGGCGCGTGCAAGATCCCTTTCGCACCCGACCAAATCAAGAAGTTCGAAGCACGCCGCGCGATCGGCAAGAAGCGCAAGTCGCCCAAGTGTTGATCGGAATGAGGCGTCGCGCTGCACGGCAGTAGGCCACCGAACAAAGCGTTGGACCGGAGCCACCGCCAGCGAGCTTCTCACAACGTTGTCCGGTGCGTCACACGCGACGAAACTGGAAGTGCAAATCAAGAACTCGACGTTTCAGCTCAACGGACGTCAAAATAGAAGTCGTTCACAATTTCTCGAAAGAGATCACCGCTCCTTGAGGGTTTTACTGATTAAGGGTGATTGCTTACGCATGAATTAGGAATGCGCCGCAGTCGATTTGCGACGTCTCCCCTCAGCTTCTTGAATGGAGATTATTGATATGGAAACGAAACTTGAGAGAGAAGTGCGCTTCTTAAAAATTTACGCGATCGTCGCCACGCTTTTGTGCGCGGTGTTCCTGTTTTCTGCGTTCGTTATCCAAACCAAGAAGCAAAAGTTTGATGAGATTGATGTCGAGCGCATCAACATCGTCGAAAAGAACGGCAAGCTCGATATGGTTATTTCCAACGAGCAGCGCCAGCACCCCGGCATCGTCAACGGCAAAATTATCGAGCGCAAAGGGACGCGTCCGCCCGGAATGATTTTCTTCAATCATCTGGGAGATGAAATGGGCGGCTTGATTTTCGGCGACAACGGCGGGAAGGGGCACTTCGGCTCGTTCACCTGGGACAAGGTCAGGAACGACCAGACGATGGGGTTCAGATATTTAGAGAGCGATAACGGCACCTATCAGTCCGGCCTGGAAATGTGGCAGCAACCGAATCTTCCGTCCGATGTTGTCGGCGCGAAAATCGAGGCTGCGAATAAATTGACTTTCGTTTGTTGGCCGGAGTCGGCATCGGCGGCGAGTGGTCCATGGGCGGAACGTTCGTAGCGGAAGAGTGGCCTGAAGATCGACGAAAGATGGGCGCCGCGTTGATGCACACCGGATATTACTTCGGAGTCTTTCTCGCGGCGATGGTGAATTACTTCATCGGCGCTCGCTACGGTTGGCGCGCGATGTTCGCGGTGGGCGGGACGCCCGCGCTGCTGGTTGCCTTCATTCGTTATGGCGTCACCGAACCGAAGCGTTGGCAATCGAAGCGGGAAAGCATATCGATGTGGCATTCGTTCGCCACGCTCTTCTCATCAGTCTATCGAACCCGCACGTTGCTGAATTCGATTTACTTGCTCGTCTCGATCGCGGGCTTGTGGGCCGGCTCAGTCTATGTGCCGACTGCGGTCAACTATCTTGCCACCAAAGCCGGTTTCGATTCAGCGCAGGCAACGAAGTTGGCTTCTTACGGAACCATGCTGCTTGCAGCCGGAACAATTATCGGCTGCTTACCGTTGCCAATTCTTGCCGAGAAGGTGGGCCGCAGAATCACTCTAGCGATCTATTTCGCGTTGATGTTTGTCTTCATCGCGCTGGGCTTTGGTTACGTCTTCTATCTGCCGCAGCATGCCCTGATGTGGTTCATGATCTGCTTGTTCTTTCTGGGAGTCGGCGGCGCGAACTTCGCAATGTACACGCTCTGGCTGCCGGAACAATATCCAACCGAATGTCGCGCGAGCGCCTTCGCATTTGCCACTTCAGTCGGACGCTTTGCCGCCGCGGGGATTACCTTCCTGGTCGGGGCCGGCGTCGCGCGTTATCACACGATTGGCATCCCGGTCGCGCTTACTTCAATCGCTTTCCTCATCGGACTTGTGCTCTTGCCGTTCGGCAGAGAGACGCGCGGCGAAGCGTTGCCGGCGTGAAATCCAAAACTGCGTTCCGTTTAGAAGCCGCACTTGTGCGGCTCATTCGCCGAATAGAGAGGGCGCCGGACAAGTCCGGCGGCTAAACGATCCCGGTTCCTGGTTGCGCGAAATCTCGCACACAGACTGAAATGTCTGAGTACTATTCCGCCATTTCGCTATTCGAATGCTGAAAAATCCCAATCGATGCTAACGCCCGCTGAAGCACGGCTTTTGCTATCTGGCTGAAAGTACCTGCAAGGCCCGCACTCTCCGACGGTCAAATCAGTTTCTGCCAGACCGCGGCGTTGCCTATAATTGCCGCGTATGGCGGCCGGGAAGAAGGACAAAAACCTGAGGAGCTACAAAGAACGAATTCTCGTCGTGGACGATGAGAAGATGATTCGCTGGTCGTTGGGCGAGGCGCTGCGCGGCTGGGGCTTCATGCCCGCCGAAGCCGCGACCGCCGCCGAAGCCGTCACTGCCTTTGAAGCGGAATCGCCCGCGGCCGTTTTGCTCGACATCAATCTGCCGGATGGATCGGGGCTCGACGTGCTGCGCAAACTGCGGCAGCGCGAACCTGACGCGGTGATCATCATGATCACGGCGAATGTTTTGATCGATGAAACAATCGCCGCATTGCGCGGCGGCGCCTACGACTTCATCGGCAAGCCAATCAATCTCGAAGAGTTGCACGTCGCGATTCGCAATGGCATCGAGGCGAGCCGTCTGCGGCGCGAAGTGAATGTGATACGGCGCGAGCGCTCGCAGCAATTCAGCTTTGATCAAATCATCGGCGAATCGCCGGCCATTCGCGAGATGCTGGGGATGTCGCAGAAGGTCGCCGAGAGTGAAGTGTCGTCCGTGCTGCTGCAAGGGGAATCGGGCACCGGCAAAGACCTGGTGGCGAAGGCGATTCACTATCATTCAAATCGCGCCGAGGGTCCTTTCGTGGCGATCAACTGCGCGGCTTTGCCCGGCACGCTGATCGAAAGCGAGTTGTTTGGTTATGAAAAAGGCGCGTTCACCGACGCGAAGGCGCGCAAGGAAGGAATGTTTGAACAGGCTGAAGGCGGCACGCTCCTGCTCGACGAGATTGGCGAACTGGAATTGAGTCTGCAGGCCAAGCTGCTGCGCGTGCTGGAAGAAGGTGCGTTTCGTCGCGTGGGCGGTTTGAAAGATATTCCTTTCGACGCGCGCATCATCGCGGCGTCGAATCGCGACTTGAAACGCGAAAGCGAAGGCGGCCGATTTCGTCTGGACCTCTATTATCGTCTGTCGGTGATTCAGATCGACATTCCGTCGTTGCGCGAGCGAGGCGATGATGTCCTGCTGCTCGCCGAGCATTACATGGAATCGTTTGGCCAGCGCTTGCGTAAGCAGATCAAGGGCATCTCTCCGGAAGTGGCGAAGGCTTTCCGCCAGTATGATTGGCCGGGCAACGTGCGCGAACTGCGCAACGTGATCGAGCGCGCGATGATCCTCGAAGACGAAGACGTCATCACGATGAAGTACATTCCGCGCGCGCTGGCGGGCGGCGTGACGACGGATCTTGCGTCGCACGACGGCCGCGGATCAGAGCCGTTTCAATTACCGCCGGGAGGAGTTTCCCTGGACGAAGTGGAAATGTCATTGGTGCGCCAGGCGATCGAGCGCAGCGGCGGGAACCAGACTAAAGCTGCCGAGATGTTGGGTATCTCGCGCGACCAGCTGCGGTACCGGCTCAAGAAGCTGGAAGAGCATGCAGCGGCCCACGGATGATCGCCCTGCGCCAGCAGCCGGCTTGATCCCTTCGACTTTTCTTTCTTAAGCTAACCGCGTGAAATCCGCTGACCATCCCACACCGAAGCCGCGCGCCGCGACGGCCACCGAACAAGCGCTCACTGAATCTCTCAAAGAAGTCGCCGACATCAAATTCGCGCTCGACCAATCGACGATCGTTGCGATCACCGATCAGCGGGGCATCATCAACTACGTGAACGATGCCTTCTGTCGCATCGCAAAATACTCGCGCGCCGAATTGCTGGGCCAGGATCACCGCATCATCAACTCCGGCTATCACTCGAAAGAATTCATTCGCCACATGTGGACGACGATTGCCGGCGGCGAGGTGTGGCGCGGCGAGCTGCGCAACCGCGCCAAGGACGGCAGCATCTACTGGGTCGACACGACCATCGTGCCGTTTCTCGACGAGGATAATAAGCCGTATCAATACGTCGCCATTCGTCACGATATCACCCAACTAAAGTTGGCGGAGGAGCAGATTCGGCAACAGGCCGATCTCCTCGACCAGTCGCAGGACGCCATCCTCGTCCGCGACATGGACGATCGGATCATCTATTGGAACAAGAGCGCCGAGCGCATGTACGGATGGGGCGCCGACGAAGTGGTCGGCAAAAAGACGACCGAGTTTTTATTTCAGAGCATGCCGCCTGATTATGCCGCCGCGCAGCGGACGTTGCTGGAACGTGGCGAATGGCGCGGCGAGTTCAATCAGGTGACCAAAGACGGGCGCGCGCTGATCGTCGAGACGCGCTGGACGCTGGTGCGCGACGAACACGGCGAGCCTTTTCAAAAGCTGGTGGTCAACACCGACGTAACCGAACACAACCGGCTGCAGGCAGAATTGCAGCGCGCGGCGCAACTCTCATTTGTCGGGGAGCTTGCTGCCGGGCTGGCGCATGAAGTCAAGAATCCGCTCGCCGGGATTCAGGGCACTGTGGATATTTTGATCCGGCGGCGTGATGCGAATGATCCCGAGCGCGAAGCCCTCGAAGGCATTCGCCATGAAGTGACGCGGATCGACGCCACCGTGCGCTCGCTGCTTGAGCGCGCGCGGCCGCGGCAATTGGCAACGGGCGCAAGCTCTTTGACAGAGTTGACGATGAAAGCTGTCACGGTGGCGCGGTCGCAAGCCATTGGCGCCGGCGCGCGAGGACGAAACGTGCGCGTCGAGTTTGAGCCGCCCGAGGTGGACATCATTGTCAATGCCGATTCCGCGCAAATCGAAGATGCGATCCTCAACCTGGTCATCAACGCGATCGAAGCGATTGAGGGCGAGGGCCGAATTACTGTGAGTATTCGACGCGAAGTTACCGAGGAAGTTGAAGAAGCCGTCATCGAAGTCGGCGACACCGGACGCGGAATTTCGGAAGAGCACCTCAAGCAAATCTTCAACACGTTCTTTACGACGACGAAGGGCGGGACCGGTTTAGGTCTGCCGGCGGTCAGAAGGATCGCGCGCGCGCATGGCGGCCGCGTAGAAGTGGCATCAAAGATCGGTGAAGGTTCGACGTTTCGGATTTACCTGCCGCTGAATTCGAGTCTGTAACTTGGAGTGCGGTGGCAGCCGCGACACGATTCATCCGCCATGCTTCGGAAGTTTCAATCCAAAAGCGCCG
>DATANL010000423.1:0-13346 GCA_036266295.1 Pyrinomonadaceae bacterium
GAAATTGAAGAAGTGAATCAGAGTACGCTGCTGGTGCGCTGCGGCCCGCGCGGCTTGCACGCAGGCGATCTCACTACTGACGCGTATCCCGCTTTCCCCACGGACATGCAAGCCCAGTTCATGACGCTGATGACCCAGGCGAATGGGCGCTCAACGATCAAGGAAACCATCTTCGAAAACCGTTTCATGCACGCGTCGGAATTGCAGCGCATGGGGGCCATCATCCAAGTCAGTCTCGACACCGCGATCGTCGACGGCCCCAGTAAATTGATCGGAGCGCGCGTGCAGGCATCAGACTTACGCGCCTCAGCTTCACTTGTACTTGCCGGCCTGGCGGCCGAAGGGGAGACGATCATCGATCGCGTCTATCACATTGATCGCGGCTACGAGAAAATTGAGACGAAGTTAAAGGGCGTGGGCGCAGATATTGAGCGCGTGCGTGAATCAGTCACCTCGCCGTTGAGTTCACCAGAAACCGCGGTAATGTGACGAGCGTTGCGCGTGATCTATGCACGGCCAGGCTTCGCGACTGCCCGTTTTATTTCCTCGATTATTTTCCCTGAAAGCGGGCCAGGACCAGCCCTATCGCTACCGGACTCTGTGTTATCATGCGCGCATGAGCGAGACCGATTGCCTCTTTTGCAAAATCCTCGCGGGTACAGCTGCGGCGGACGTCGTCTATCAGGATGCACGCTGCGTCGCCATCCGCGACACTAATCCGCAGGCCCCGACACACGTCTTGATCATTCCGCGCGAGCACATGGACTCGCTGGATGATGCGTCACAAAAAGATGAGTCGATGCTGGGGCACCTGTTGAGAATATCCGCGCGCGTCGCGAACGATCATGGCCTGTCGGACGGCGGGTATCGAACGGTAATCAATACCGGCCGCGGCGCGGGACAATCTGTCTTCCACCTGCACGTTCATGTTATGGGCGGGCGCGAGATGACCTGGCCGCCAGGTTAATTTGTCACCACCACCAAATAAACAAAACGCGCGCCGTATCGCGACGCGCGTTTCCTTTTTTCAATTCAAAGTCCGGCAGCTACTCGCCGTAACCACGCCGACGGGTCGTTGCCGGCAGCTCTGTGAGCGTGACTGGTACGACGGTGCGCCCTCCACGGCGAACCACCTCGACTTTCACCGTGTCGCCTAATTTGTGCTTGTCGAGGACGCGCAGCAAATCGTCGTTGGTACCGACCTTCTCGCCGTCCACCCCCACGATAATATCGCCGAGCTCAATGCCGTCCTCGGTCTGCGACAAGCCGCGCAGGCCGGCATTCGCCGCAGGGCCGCCGCGTAGCGTACCGACGATGAGCACGCCGGAAGAGACAGGTAATTCGTTCTGGTGTCCGAGTGCTGCGATGTCCCGCGGATCAATTCCAAGTTTGGGATGCTGGACCGAACCGTTCCTGATCAGTTCCGGCAGAATTCGTTTCGCGATGCTCACCGGAATGGCGAAGCCTACGCCCGCCGACGCGCCGGACGGCGATTCGATTTGCGAGTTGATGCCAATCATGCGGCCGTGAGAATCAAGCAGAGGACCACCTGAATTGCCCGGGTTAATCGACGCGTCGGTTTGAATCGCGCCTTCAATCTGTCTGCCGTTCTCAGCATGAATCGGGCGCTCGAGGCCGCTGATGACACCAGTCGTCAACGTTCGATCGAGTCCGAAGGGGTTGCCGATGGCCAAGACCTTCTGGCCCACCGCCAGGTGATCGGAGTCGCCGATCGGTACCACCGTGATCGGCTCTTTGGGTTGTTCGAGCAAACGAATGACTGCCAGGTCGGTGTCCGGATCTTTGCCGACGACGCGGGCGGGATAGCTCTTGCCACTACCGAAACTCACGGTCAGTTTTTCTGCGTCCGCAATCACGTGATAGTTGGTCAGGATATTTCCCTGCGTATCGATGATCGATCCCGACCCGGTGCCTTCGGCCTGCCGCGTAAAACCGAAAAAGTCACGCGCCGTGGTGCTCGACTGAATATAGACCACGCCCGGAGAGACGCTCTTGTAAACCTCGATGTTGTTTTGTTCGTCGGTCGCGAGTGCGGGATCGGCCACGGCGGCCGTGGATATCGCGGGCGCCGCCGAACCGGATGGCTGCAAGCGATTGGATATTTGCTGAACGCCGAGCACGGTGACCGCCGCCAGCAAAGCGGAACTAAATGCGATCACTAATATCTGACGTGCTGAAAGTCTGTACATAATTCTGTATCTCCTGACGCCATACTAAGATGCGACGCAACCAGTTTACGGTTGTGCAAAGAGCATTTGCAAAACGCGGCTGCGCATCCGCAAGTTCCGCGAACTCGCCGCAAAGTTGCAAATTCTTATCGTCGATTTGTTAAGGGATGTTAAGACAAAAGCGTCAGCAGCGTGTGCGGCACATTCGTGAGGTAAGTAACCACCGCCAGGGGTGTATGCCAGCCCAGCGCCGAGATTCCCGTGGCGACATGAGCAACCATCAAAGCGCAATAAATCCCGAGCGCAATCTGCACGCCGCGACGCGCCAAAGTCAGGTGCGCGCAGCGATAGAAGATATAAGCCGCGAATGCTCCGACGGCGAGCTTGGCAAGTAAGAAGGGCCCGTCGCCGATCTTGAGCAGCCAGTTCATCAGCCCGTTGCCTTCGCTGGCGATCCCGGTGCGTACCCAAATCAGTGTGAGTTGCGCGTCAATCCAATTCAGCGCAAAGAGCGCGAGGCTTTTTGTTAGGGCACCCATTTGTCCGGAGTGTTCTCCTTTGCCAAAAAGTTTTTACAGCTCTGCCCTTTGAACTACGAAACCCCGACCCTAGCCGGGGTTCCGCCGTCCGTACGGGAGAAACGAATCGTTTCTTGTCTGCCCAAATAAAACTTTTAATCGGGCGCGCGTTCCGCTGGACGGCACAATTTTGTGAAGTCACGTTGACCGTATTGCCAACCGACGTCACCGTTTCAATTTACGTGTCGCCTAAAAGCCTAATATAGAATGTCGGGCGGAATCAACATGGATTTTGAAACAGAAGCAGACTGTAAGACGGATGTCTCAATTGCGACCGCGCTCAACGAAGGGGCTGAAACACTGCGGGCGAGCGGCGTGAATGAGCCGCGCCTCGAGGCGGCGCTGCTGCTCGGTCACATTCTCAAATGCAGTCGCAGCTTTATCATCGCCCACGACGATCAAAGCCTTTCATCAGATCAATCACAGACTTTCGCGGCGTTCGTCGCTCGCCGTGCTGCCGGCGAGCCGCTGCAATACATCACGGGCCACCAGGAGTTTTATAAGCTTGATTTCCTGGTCACGCCGGACGTGCTGATTCCTCGACCCGAGACGGAAATGATTGTGGAAGCGGTCCTCGAATTCTTTCCCAGCCACGCGCACTTCACGTTCGCCGACGTCGGCACCGGCTCAGGGTGCATTGCGATTTCGATTCTGCATGAGCGGCGCCATGCGCAGGCCAAGGCGATCGACGAGTCAGAGAGCGCTTTGCAGGTTGCTGCCCAGAACGCAGCTCGGCATCACGTGATTGATCGGATGCGTCTGGTTCGGGCCAATCTTTTTTCGGCGTCGCCTCAAGACGAGCGGTTCGATCTGATCGTTTCGAACCCGCCATATGTTCCGGACGGCGAATTGAGTGGATTGCAGCGCGAGGTGCAATGCGAACCGCGTCCAGCACTTGCGGGCGGCGCGGATGGTCTCGACGTGATTCGCCGGTTGTTGGCGGAAGCCCCCGGACACCTGAGCACAGGCGGCCACCTGATTTTTGAATTCGGAATAAATCAGGACAAGACGATCGCCGGACTCGTCCCGGAAACTGTTTGGGAATTGATTGAGATCAGACAGGATCTGCAACAGATCCCCCGAATGATCATTTTGCGAAAGAAATGATCGGACGAAGATTAACCACAGCGGACACAGAGAGAGACAAAAGAGGAAAGATTTTTCATCCTCGTTCGGTTTTCTCTGTGGCCTCTGTGGTTAATTTTTCCAGCGCTTCAACTGGTGACTGTTGAAACTACTGACGACTCACGCTTGCCCTCGCGCCATTGGCCAAAGCCCTCGCGCACGAGCCGGTAAATAGGACGGCGATTCGCCACCACCTGTTTGGCCCAGGAACGTTTGCTGATTTGCGGAAAATAGATGCCACGGAAAAGGATGCGCATCGTCATGTGCATGAGCCGATCGCCCAGCGGCTTGTCGGCCAGCGACTCCAGAGCCTTCTCGGTCCTTTCCGGGCTGTAGGAAACCATCCATGCTTTGGTTAATTCTTCGTGCGTCTGCGGAATCGTCATCTTCAGAGGCGTGTTGGCCATCTGATACGGCGCGAACTCCAGCCAATGCTTCGGCCGGGTAAGCCGCCCGTCCTTCTTCAAACGCTCATAAAGCGGTGTCGATGGAAACGGGGTGAGCTGCCCAAAGACAGGCAAACCAGCCGGCCAGGATTCAATCGCGGCCAGCGTCCGATCGGCAACGCCCGGCGTATCGTTATCCAATCCGAAGATGAAAGACGTGACTGCATAAATGCCGCGTTCCGCCAGCCGATTCAACACCGGCGCGTACTCATTCGGCTTATTAAAGCTCTTCGCGACGTCCGCAAGGTTGACCGGGTCGATTGATTCCATCCCGATGAAAACCCAACGGCAGCCTGACTCGGCCATCAGATCGACCAGCTCTTCATCGCGCAAGAGGTTCGCACTGATTTGCGCCAGCCACGGCAGTTGCGCATTCGCCGCAATGATGTCGCGCAGCAGGCCCTTGGTGCGCTTGATGTTGATCGCGAAATTGTCGTCGATAAAGAAGACCATCACCTGGCCCTTGGCCTTGCGCGCGCGGCGCTTCAGCCGCAACAACTCTTCGACGATGCTTTCGTTCGAGCGAAAGCGAATGGAATCTCCGAAGAACCCGGTGACCGTGCAGAACTCACATCCGTAAGGACAACCGCGACCCGATTCGATGGGAATCAAATGCAGCGAATGCCACCCCGTCTTGTAACGCTCGAGCAGCGGCCGCATCGATTTGGGAATCATGTCGAACTGTTCGAGTTCCATCTCTTCCCAGGGGATGTTGGGATAAGGCGTGAGGGCCGGCTTGCGCTCCTTGCCCGCTTCATCGACGGGCTTATAAATCTCTTTCAATTCGCCGCGCACAGCATCTTCGACAATCCGCGGCCAAGTCTCGTCAGCTTCGCCCAGCGCCACCGCGTCGCAGTGTCTTGGTCCACCATCGCGGCCCAGCGCTTCGTCGGGCAGTTCAGTCACGTGCGGCCCGCCCATGACCACCGGAATGCCGGCCGCGCGTATCGCATCGGCGACTCGATAGGCCTTGGCGATCATCCGCGTCATCGCGCCGATTCCGACTAAACCAATATTTTCTTTTTTGAGATAGGCGATTAGCTCGGCGTCGTCGAGCGGTTTCGCGTTGCCGTCAACCAGCAACACTTCATGTTCCGGCGGCGTGAGCGCCTTCAAAAGGAACATCCAAAGGTGCGGCATGAAGTTCCGCGTTACGCCATTGTCTGGGTTATAGAGAAGGATTTTCATGCGTTGAATTATTGATGTTCAGCGACTTGTCGGGGCTGTTATCTACGACCCCCTGGTTGTTTTCGGGACGTTATCTACGACCACTACTGAACGAGACGACTCGCCAGTCACCTACGCGATCACGCGAGCGAGGCAGCACGCCTTCAGAGGTTGCGGGACTATACCACACACGGCGGCAGGCGCATAGAGCCGGAATCATCCGGCACTATTCTACCGACATTGTGCTTGGCACGATTCGCCGCAGGTGCTAGAATCCGCCGCGTTACGCGTAAGTTTTTCCTCAAGGTAACGGAGGCCCTCGTTGGGATCACCAAAGATCGTGCTAACCGCTTCCTCCAGCGAAGCGAGTGAATGGCGTCACAGCATCTGGCAACAAATGTTGTCAGCAACCATCCCCGCAAAATACGGCCACAAGTGGATCAGCCCCGACTCTCTCCAAAACGAATCATGGCCGGACGGCCGCGCGAAGTACGTGCCCAACGGTTTGCGTATGGTCGAGACACTGCTGCTGCGCGAATACGCCGAAGATGACGTCGTCGTTTGCTACGGCGAGTATCTGGAAAAGTTTGTCGGGCCTGAGACCAGGGTCCTGGCGATTCATGCGCACAATCCGCTCGGCATTTCTTACGCCACCGATGTGTATTCCAAGATCGCCGGCAAGAACCTGATTCCGCTGAACGCGGCTGAATTTCTCAAGATCGTCAAACATCCGGTAATCGAAAAATACCGGCCGAAGATTGTGATCGGCGGCCCGGGCGCGTGGCAGCTCGAGCGCGCCGAGCGTCTGGATGAATTCAACGTCGATTACCTGATCGACGGCGAAATCGAGCGCGCCTTCAGCGAATTGTTCAAGCGCATCATGGCCGGCGACCCGACGCTCGAACGCATCATCAAGGTACCGAAATCGATGCAGCCGACCGTCGAAGAAATTCCGGTCGTCAAGCATCGCTCGACGTTTGGCGTCGTCGAGATTACCCGCGGCTGCGGTCGCGGCTGTCAGTTCTGTGGACCAGCGACCAAGGTCGGCCGTTCGTTCCCGCTCGAGCACATCATGGAGAGCGTGCACGTCAACGCGCGCGAAGGCGCCACCGAAATCATGCTCGCGACTGAGGACATGTTCCTCTACGAACAGCACACGAATTTCGAGACCAACATACCGGCGCTCGAAAACATGTTGCGCAGCGTGAAGAGCGTTCCGGGCATCGAGACCTTGCAGATGTCGCACATCACCATGGCGCCGGTCGTCAAAGATCCTTCGATCGTCGAGCGCCTGACGCCGCTGATCGTTCCCTTCTCGCACGTGCAGCACAAGGAGTCGACTGACGCGGACCAGCGCATGACCGATCCAATCATCGGATTGGAAACCGGCAGCCCGCGTCTCTTCGACATCTTCATGAAGGGCAAAGCTTATCCGTATCGCGCCGCGCAATGGCGCGACGTGGTTCTGAAGGGAATGGAAACCCTGAACAAGCACAATTGGTTTCCATTCTGCACGTTCATTATTGGCTTGCCCGGCGAGACGGACGAGGACACAAAGGAGTCGCTGAACCTGCTCTACGATTTACGCGACGCCAAGGGAACGTTTGTGCCGACGTTCTTCGTCCCGCTCGAACACACGCGCATGCAAAAGAAAGACAGCGCCAAGTTGATCGAGATGACGGATCTGCAGTGGGAGTTCTTCTACACCTGCTGGAAATACAACTTGAATTTCTGGCACGGCGGCACTTCGGCCAACATGAAATTCTCGCTGGGCGTCCCGCTTTATTACTACGGCCTCGGCCGCAAACTGTTCGGCAACGGCATCAAGTATCCGCTCTACCGCTTTGCCGGGCTGCCCGATCGGTTCATGCGCAAGCACCTTTACCTCGACTTTACCGGACACAAGCGCAGCAAGGGCGTGATGCGGGCGCCGGTTGACGAACTGCTGCCGGGCTTCAAGACGGTTCGCGATCACGGCTTGAACATGGTCGATGCGACGCAGCTGCATCACATCGGATCGAACCTGCCCGCGACTGCTGAACCGATTCAAATTGCCAGCTAAACAAATGAGCCGCGCGTCGTTGCCGATTCTTCGCTCTGCAACTGCCGCGGCTCTTTTTGTGTTCGCGCTGCTGACCACCTCCTGCAGCAATTCCCTTTTCAAAGTAAAGCCCGCGAGTGAAATGATGGCGATGCCGGCCGCGGCCGCCAGCGTCAACGTGGGCTCGCTTTCGTTTCGCGCCGCTCCCTTGCTGACCGACGAAGAAACGCAGCAGTTGTTTGAATCGAATCTGCAACTCGCGGGGCTTTTGCCGGTCCGCTTGGAAGTGGTCCACAACAGCGGCGAAACCATCGAAATGAAGAAATTAAAGTTTCGTCTGAGCGACTCGGCCAACAGTGAATGGAAATTGATCTCGGCGAAGCAGGCGATCTCGCGAATCATCAAAGCGAATGGACTCACGCTCTATAATCCGAACGCCCGCAAAGCCTTCGAAAAGGATTTTCTCGCGTACGAATTCAACGTCAAAGATCCGCTGTCGCATGCGGAAGGCAAGCGTCAGGGATTGCTCATCTTCCAATCCGCGAAGAAAGAACCGGTGGCCTCGCCTAAAAACCTCAGCCTCACGGTAGAAGGACTGGCCCAACCGATTCAATTGAAGTTGAATTAAAGAAGTGCATTGCAAATTGAAATTGAAAACTGCAAATTTCAAATTGCCGACCTCATCTTCACGCACATTAACCACGCATGAGCACGTTAACCACAGAGGACACAGAGAAGAACCGATAGAAAATCGGCGATCGATCGTGATCGTTTAGAGGCCGCACTTGTGCCGCCAGTTACAACGCCGGACAAGTCCGGCTTCTAAACGTGGTTGATTGATTTCTCTGGTGTTCTTCTCTGTGTCCTCTGTGGTGAACTACTTCGACACCGCCCGCACAATTTGCAATTTTCAATTTTCAATTCCATGGCACCGCTCGCGGTTCTGACACCCAGATGGTACGCTCTCGCTTCCCCCAAAATTCATTCATCAAGAAAGGTAATAATCATGGCTCCAGAAGCTCAGGCCGGAAAACAACCAAGTCCGGCGATAGTCTTTGACACGTTGAATGGTTATCAACGAACGCAGGCGCTCAAGACCGCGATCGAACTCGAATTATTCACGGCGATCGGCGAGGGCAACACCACCGCGAAAGCGATTGCCGAACGCTGCGGCGCCTCGGTGCGCGGAACGCGCATCGTATGCGACTTTCTGACCATCAACGGATTCCTGACCAAGCAGGGCGACGACTATTCGCTCACGCCCGATTCGGCGACGTTTCTCGACAAGCGTTCGCCGGCTTACATGGGCACCGTCACCAACTTCATCCTTTCTTCCCACATCAGAGAACCGTTCGAGAAGCTGACTGAGACTGTGCGCAACGGTTTCTACGCTGCCGATACGGCGTTTGAACCTAATCATCCGATGTGGGTCGAGTTCGCGCGTTCGATGCAGCCGATGATGGCCCTGCCGTCGCAGTTGATGGCGCAACTGGTCGACCCGACCAAAGACAAAAAGTTGCGCGTGCTCGACATTGCCGCCGGTCATGGTTTATTCGGCATAGCTTTCGCGAAGCAGAATCCCCAACTCGAAGTCACCGCCGTCGACTGGCCCAGGGTTTTGGAAGTTGCGAAAGAGAATGCGCAAGCGGCCGGCGTTTCGGATCGTTATCAAACGAATCCGGGCAGCGCGTTCGATGTTGATTACGGAACCGGTTACGACCTGGTGCTGCTCACAAATTTCCTGCATCACTTTGACAAGGAGACTTGCGAAACGTTGTTGCGGAAAGTGCACGCTGCGCTCGCCGAAGGCGGCCGCGCCGTCGCGCTTGAATTCGTGCCGAACGACGATCGCATCACGCCACCGCAAGCCGCGGCCTTCTCAATGCAGATGCTCGGCGGCACTCCGACCGGCGACGCATACACGTTCGCCGAGTTGCAGCAAATGTTCCAAAACGCCGGCTTCGCCCGCAGCGAGATGCACGAACTGCCGCCCACAATCGAACGCGTGGTCGTCAGCTACAAGTAACCCGATCCGAAATTCCTGTAGGGGCAGGGCTCGTCCCTGCCCGCCTCTACTTTATTCACCCATCTACCTTTCAGAAACCCGACCGTCAGGGAGGGTGCCCGCCTGCCTTTCAGAAACCCGACCGTGAGGGAGGGTGCCCATCTGCCTTTCAGAAACCCGACCGTTAGGGACGGTGCCCGCATGCACACTGGGCCATATGCACCCTCCCTTACGGTCGGGTTTCTGTGGCGAGTGCTATAGTGGGTCCATTTTTGAAAAGAGGAGTACCAGAATGGAAGCCAGAATCGATTATCTAAAAGTTGACCGCGGCGTGTTTCATGTCTTGCTGGGAGTTGAGAAGTATCTCCATGGGTGTGGGCTCGACGCCAGGCTGCAGGACTTAATTAAGCTCCGCGCTTCGCAAATCAACGGCTGCGCGTACTGCATCGATATGCATTGGAAGGATCTGCGCGCTGCCGGCGAGACTGAGCAGAGGCTCTACGGCCTCGACGCCTGGGAGGAGTCTCCTTACTACACCGACCGCGAACGCGCGGTGTTGGCGTGGACCGAAGCAGTCACCAACGTACGCGAAGGACATGTGCCGGATGCGGTCTATGAAGAAGTGCGAAAGTTCTTTAACGAAAAGGAGGTCGCCGACCTGACTCTGTGCGTCGCATCGATAAACACCTGGAATCGTATGAACATCGCCGCGCGCACAGTTCCCGGAAGTTATCAACCGCCGACATCCTCAGCGACGTAACCGTTTTACGAGATTGAGCCTTCGGTAGATTCTATGACCAGCAATCGCGTGGAAGCATTCAGTGACGGGGTGATCGCGATCATCATCACGATCATGGTGCTGGAATTCCGCCCGCCGCACGTCCCCGAGTTGGCAGCGCTGCGACCGCTCCTGCCCGTGTTCGTCAGCTATGCCATGAGCTTTGTCTTCGTCGGCATCTACTGGAGCAATCACCATCACCTTTTTCAGGCCGTGGAGCGTGTCAACGGTGGCGTCTTGTGGGCCAACCTGCATTTACTTTTCTGGCTTTCGCTGGTTCCCTTTGTGACTGCGTGGATCGGTGCCACGCATTTTGCCGCGTGGCCGGTCGCGCTTTACGGACTCGTTCTGGTGATGGCCGCGATTGCCTACACCATCATGACCCGGGCGCTGCTTTCGATTCACGCCGGTGATTCAGTGCTGGCGACCGCTCTGGGCCGCGACTTCAAGGGAAAGATTTCGATTGCACTCAACGTGGCCGCCGTTCCCCTGGCCTTCGTGAAGCCGTGGATTTCATGCGCGCTATATGTAATCGTCGCCGTGATCTGGCTTGTGCCGGATCGTCGCATCGAACGGACTGTAACCGGATGAATTCGCCGAAGAGGTTTCGCAGGTGCGGTTTATCAACCCGAAGGGGTTAAAAGAAATTAGCCGGTGGTCGACCACCGGATGCGCGTGATAAGTGATTTCGGTGATTATCTACTTGACGCACTCTCAGCGGGAAGACTTCAAGGGCCGAAGGACCGTCATTTAGTAGCCATGGCCGTAAGGCCGTGGAAGTGTAAGCAAGGCAGTCTGAGCGCCGAAGGTGCGGCATTAAATCACAAGAATGTCGGCCCAACGGGCCTCAATTTATCTCTACCTTTGTCCCACGGCCTTACGGCCGGGGCTACTAAATTGCGCACCTTCGGCGCTGTCCTTAGCGAGTTTAGAATCGTGAACATGAAAGAGCTTTTTACGTTGGTCTTATTCGCCGCGCTGACAGCGCCGGCAGCTGCACAGACTTCAGAGCTGTGGGGCGTCAATGGCGAGCGATGGAATCCGCGGAGCCGCCTGCCGGATTTTTCATTTGCCGGTTATCACTCGGGAGAAGCGCCATTACCAAACGTTCCCCGCGGCGTGAGCGTGAAGGAGTACGGCGCCAGGGGCGATGGCCAGACAGACGACACAGCCGCATTTCTCAAGGCAATCGCCACCGTAAAGAGCGGCGCTATCGAAGTGCCGCCGGGCCGCTATCGCATCACCAACATTTTAGAGATCAAAAGCAGCCACATCGTGTTACGAGGCGCTGGACCGGACAAGAGTGTGCTCTTTTTTCCGAAGCCGCTCAACGACATCAAACCAAACTGGGGCGCCACCACGGCCGGACGTCCCACGTCGAACTACTCCTGGTCAGGTGGTTTCGTCTGGTTCAAGGGCAACCTGAGCTTGCATCTGCTGGCCAATATCACGACCAATGCCCAGAGGGGAGATAGGACGATTCGCGTCTCCTCAGCCAGGAATTTGCGTGTGGGCCAGCGAGTTGAAATTGTTGAGACAGACACGCCGGAGAACTCGCTCGCCGATCAGCTTTACTCAGGTGACGCCGGCGATACCGCCAAGCTCCTCGGTAGCGCGCACGCTTCGATTGTTTGTCATATTCTCAAGATCAATGGTGACGCGATCGAAATAGATCGCCCGCTGCGGTTTGATACGAAACCGCAGTGGCAGCCGCGCGTGCTGAGCTTTGAACCGACCGTGGCCGAATCAGGCGTCGAGAATCTCGGGTTCGAGTTTCCGTTGACGCCGTACGCGGGGCACTTCACCGAACTTGGATTCAACGCCGTGACCTTCACGGGTGTTGCGGATTGCTGGGCGCGCAATCTGCGCATCGCCAACGCGGACAGCGGCATTTTCGCGAATGGTTATTTTTGTACGATTCAGCAGGTGGTCTATGAGTCAGCTCGCCCGCCCGACAAACAATTTGGCAGCACGGGCCATCACGGCTTTGGCTTTGAAGGCGAAGATAATCTCTTCACTGATTTTGATTTTCGCACCCAGTTCATTCACGACATCACTGTGGACCACAATGCCAGCGGCAATGTGAGCGCGCACGGAAAAGGCGTCGACCTGTGTTTTGATCATCATCGCCGCGCGGTAAATGAAAATCTTTTTACCGATATCGATGCCGGCGCCGGCACACATCTGTGGCGCTCGAGCGGCGGCGATGCTTTGGGCAAACACGCCGGCGCGCGCAACACGTTCTGGAACGTTCGCGCCGCCAGGGCGCAGGAGTATCCTCCGCCAGACTTCGGACCGCCGTCGATTAATTTAATCGCAGTCGAGACCCGGCAACCTTCTGAAAAGAACGTCAATGGCAGATGGTTTGAAGTCATTGCCCCCGACCGGATCCTTCCCAGGGATATTCATGCTGCCCAAGTGGCGCGAAGATTAAGCACATCAAGGGTTCAGCGAAGCCATCTACGTTGACTATGGAATGCGCCGACTCGTCGGCGCTTTTCTCCTCGCAGAAAAGCGGTGACAAGTCACCGCACTCCAAAAAAATTAAGTAACGCAAGGGCAGGGCTCGTCCCTGTCCCGCGATACCGAGCTGGCAGCGGAAAATGACTTCTCGTCACGTATAAGTTTCCCGCCCCCGATCTACAGTGTTTTCGCCGGGAATAAAGTTTCCCCTCGCCAACCCAAAATGTTTCCGGCCAGGGAAAACTTTTCCCTCGCGAGCGGAAAATGTTTTCCCGTCAGGAATAAGTTTCCCCTGACCAAAAAAGGCGTTCGCTAATGGGATTAATAAGTAGGTCGAGAAGAAACGCAAAAGGGAAACGCAAAACCGGGTCATGGTCAGAGGCCCGCGGACCAACTCATATATCCAGTCTTTGACTAACCGAATGGCAGGCGTTGAGAAATAGGACCATGACCCAGGGGTAGAGCAGCAGCTCGAGGCGAATCGATTGGTCAAAGAACCGGGGCATGGCTAGCGATAAGACGTCACTGAGAGACATGCCAACTAAAGTGCCCAA
>DATANL010000424.1:0-2886 GCA_036266295.1 Pyrinomonadaceae bacterium
CACGCCGCCCGCCCGCACCCAATCAGTAATCGCCTTGATGTCCGCTGCTTCTATGTAGTGCGGGTTCGAAGTCTCAGCGGGCGTATCGGGATCGACAATGATGTAGATGTCCGTGCCCTTCAGGTTCGTCGCGGTCGGCGCCTCGGCCAAGCCCTTTGTGTTAGCGCCAAAACTGCGAAACACACGTCCCCAAAACGAGTAGCCGCCATTGGTGCGTTCATCCCATTTGTAGTGCCAGGGAATGATCTGGCCGGTGATGTCCTTCTTGGTTTCCGCATTGAAGTATCCATCAAGCGTAACCGTCTTGCCTCTGCCGACCGCGCGGTTGGCGTTCATCTCGATCTCGGCGCTCGCCATCAGGAATGCGCCGATGCCTTTCGGATCGTTCTTTACGATTTTTTCGCCGACGTAATACTGATAGCTGCCATCGCGATAAGGATTGCCTCCCAGGCCGGCGCCGCCCACGGTCCCGTTCAAATTCGTCTGACCGTTCGCGTCCGTCTCAATGAATTCTTTTAAGATTCCCTGGTAAGCCTTGCGCGCTACCGCGAGATAAGACTCGGGCAGATAACCGCGGCGCACGCCCTTGGCCAGCGCGTAGACAAACATACAAGCGGCCGAGGCTTCGAGATAATTTCCTTTCTCGCCGGGCTTATCGAGAATTAAATACCAGGTCCCCGACTTCGCGTCCTGATATTTTTGAATTACCGGAGCGAGGCGCTTCAGAATCGCGATCAGTTCCGCTCGTTGCGGATGATTTTCGGGGAAGTAGTCGAGCGTATCGACCAAAGCCATCGCGTACCAGCCGATCGCGCGTCCCCAGAACTGCGGCGACAAACCGGTCTTTGGATCGGCCCAGCGCTGCTGCTTCGACTCGTCCCATCCGTGATAAAGCAAACCTGTTTTCGGATCGCGCGAATGCGCTTCCATCCAAATGAATTGTTTCGCGATGTCATCAAAGGCCGCGGTGTCATGAAACAGCATCGCGTATTCAGCATAGAAGGGCTCGCCCATGTACAAACCATCGAGCCACATCTGATACGGATAAATCTTCTTGTGCCAAAAGCCGCCTTCATGTGTGCGCGGCTGGCCCTTCAATTGTTCGCGCAGACGATCGGCCGCCTTCTTGTACTTCTCTTTTTCGGTGATGCGATAAAGCGTCAGCAGGAGCTTGCCTTCGTTGACGTTGTCGAGGTTGTAGTCGTCGAGCCGAAAGGTCTTGATGTTGCCGTCATCGGTGACGAAGCGATCGATGCTGCGCTGGATGAAGCTGAAGTATTTTCCGTCAGCCGTATTCAGCCAGACATTTTCGATGCCCTTCAACAGCACGCCCTGTTCATAACTCCACCGTTCGGTTCTCGCCGGGTCCGTCTCCCAGGAATTCTGCCAACGCGTCATCGCGGTGGCGGCCATCCGTTCCGCGGGCGTCTGAGCTTGGGCGGGTGCAAACGCAATCCAGGCCACGCACGCAAACAGCATTAATCTGAAGATAACCGTCATAGGTCGCTAGTCCTCAAGATAAAAGTTTTTCTTCACTCTAAACCAATCGACGTCGGCCGCGTCCTTTGCTTTCAGCATATAAATTCCGCGATCAGGATCGGGATAGAAAATGAAGAACTCGCCGGCGTGATAACGAATCGCGGGCGCCCACACGCCGTTTCCATGTTGAGGTTTGCTGAAGACGTCTTCAGGCGATAAGCGTTTCAAAGCGTGGCCGATGATCTTCCAGTTGACCAGATCATGCGAATGAAGAATGGGCAGCCCCGGGACGCAATTGAAGCTCGAAGCGGTTAAATAAAAATCATCGCCGACGCGAATGACATCAGGATCGGAATAGTCTGCATAAATGATCGGGTTCCGGTAGGTGGCATCGCCCGGCCAGTCTCCGGCCCAGCCGTTCGCCGCCGCCGAATACGAAACGAGAAGGACCAGAAGAACTGCCGCACGATGCAGACCGTTGCTGTTCATCTTCTGTGATCGATTGGTGGTCTGTCTGCGGTTGGTCTGACTAATTACTCCACAGGAAGGATCATCCCCGGTTTCAGGCCATCCCGCGCCAAGACTCTTGTTCGTCCGATCAGGGTTAATGAGCGGCGGCATTGTAGCCGAAACGGCGGTTTATTTCTAAGGTCTAAATGCGGCGAGAGAACCGGGGCTGATCCAGACAGCCGACGGCGCGTCAGGAGTGGTCAGACCAATCGGAAGTCTGCTAAGTGCCGCTGCCGATTACGGCCACGGCGTCGCGACCCACGACCTCAGCAATCGACGTAACAAGTTTATCGGGTTCGATCGGTTTCGGCAGGTGCATCTGAAAACCTTTGGCTAGAGAAATCGCGCGGTCTTCATCACTGGTATAGGCCGAGAGTGCCACTGCGGGAATTTCTTTCGCTCGCTTCGATCGGAGCCTTCTAATTTTTCTGAGCAGCGTGTAACCGTCTTCGTTCGGCATCGCCAGATCGCTTATCAACAGATCAGGTTGCCACTCTCTGAATGTTTGCAGCGCATCGGCGGCTGATGGACTACAACGGACCTCGCCGCCGCAGCTCAGTAGAATTGTCGCAACCAGTTCGCGCGAATCAGCTTCGTCGTCGACGACCAGAATTCGCAGACCAGTTAAGAGGTGCGCGTCGGGGCGTTTCGACCCATTGCCCGCGTGCAGTGCCGAGTCCTGCGCGCTGGCTTCGACCATGGCTGCCTGGGCGATGGGCAGAGTGACCGTGAACGTGGCCCCCCGCTGTTGGCCTTCGCTTTGTACGTGCACGCTGCCATGGTGCAGGTCAACCAGGTGACGGACAATCGCCAGGCCTAAACCGAGACCGCCCTGCGAACGCGTGGTCGAACCATCAGCCTGCCGAAAGCGATCGAAAATGTAAGGAACAAATTCCG
>DATANL010000425.1:0-2781 GCA_036266295.1 Pyrinomonadaceae bacterium
ATGAGACACTCGATGAGCAGAGTGAATCGGGCGGCGGATTCCTGGCCGGCGTCTGTCGCGAATGGGAGAAAGCTTGCGAGCCGGCGATCAAGGCCGCGGTGCGGGTAGTCAATCTGCGCTTAGGACCAATCCTCGCGCGCGAAGGGGGCATGCTTTCGAAGTTGCTGACGCCCTTCAAAATGGGAATGGGCGGTAAAGTTGGATCGGGCAAGCAGTACATCAGCTGGGTAGCGCTCGACGACGTCGTGAACGCGATCAAGCTGGCAATCAGCAACCACACCATTCGCGGGCCGGTGAATATCGTTTCGCCAAATCCGGTAACCAACGAAGAATTCACGCGCACGCTGGGTCATGTTCTGAACCGTCCCACAGCGTTGGCTATGCCTGCCTTCGCGGCACGCTTGGCGTTCGGCGAAATGGCGGACGAGATGTTGTTGGCCAGTCAGAAGGTTCTGCCGAAGAAGCTTTCAGCGGCAGGATTTCAGTTTCAGTATCCAGAGCTGGAAGCGGCCTTCAAAAAATACATCCGTTGAGGGAGCGCTCATTTTCCCTGAATATCGATGTTCTTTTGGACCAGCCGGTTTAGGGTGTCCGGCACCAACCTCTCTGCGAAGCCGGCCAAAAAAGACCAGATGATCAGCAGCGCGTAAGCGACTCCGCTGGCGGGCCCGGTTTCGCTGAGGAAGGTTTTGATTTGCAGGACCGGCGACTCCGGCGTCGGTGATGCGGACGGAGTCGGCGACGGACTAGTTGCGATCCCTCCCATCCTTCGAATTTCGGGTGTTGGATGGACCGCGGCATTGCTGGCGGATTTTGTTGAGTCGGATTGTGGTGACTCGCTCGACGAGACGCTTCCAGCCGGCGATGCAGAAGGACCTGGGGCCGGAGTCGCAGTGGGCGACGGCGATGCGGCAGCGGCAGCCTGAACCCGAGTTCTTGAAGGCGTGATTATGGTCGGGAACACCGAACCATTCAAAATGCCGGCGGCAAAGAGAATGAAGAGCAGCGACGCGAAGATCCCACCGTAAATTGGAGATAACAATATTCCCCGCCAACCATTGGTTAGTGATGCCAAATTAAATAAAGCGTCACCTTCGGTGGGCGCGGACTGAATCCTTTGCAGCATGCTGACGCATCCGCCGACAACTCCAGCCAACACTACGGTCAAAACCGTAATCACGACTGGCGTGTAGGTCGCAACGCTGGGCAGGAACTTTATGCCGCCGACGTTTATGACGATTGCTAAAGCGATCAATGCGACCACCAGACCGGTGACCAGCGCGGCCCTCTTCGTCAGCTCATCGCGCAAACCTTCACGGGCCGGCAACAGCGCGTAGTACAGATAGAATTTACTCAGCAGGTATTTGATGTCGGCTCGTAACTCGCGCTCGAGGATTTCGCTTGGCTTTGGCGGCTGCGCGTCGGGATCGATCTGAATACTTCCCAGATCGATTGGTTTGGAAGCGATGTATTCGTCATATTCTTTCTGACCGGCGACGCTGCGATATTTGGAGCGCGAATCATAAGCCTTGCGAACCAGACTCTCAGGCGGACGGAAATCGACGAGCGTCAAATCAAATGTATAGATATCGCTCCAGGTAAGTTCGTGCTGGACGCGCTTCTCGTGAATATCGTCGAGCCGTTTCAGAATATCAGGGTCGGTAATTGCGGGTCTCAACTCGATGTACTCGCTGAAGAGGTGATCAAAGAACAGCCTTGCATAGTGAGGCACCGCTTTCTTCATGGCTTTTCGACTTCGATCTTCTTGATTGTTCATGCCAGGTAATTTCCTCCGAGTCTGTGGGACGGCTATTCGTTAACGAACCAAACGTTTCCATAACATTGCAAGAATCAGGTTGTTTGAACCTGTGAATCGAGTTGAAGGATCGGCTATTTCAAAATTGGAACTGCTTACGGATGAAAGTTGCGATTCCCCGTGGGCCGAGGTCGTGACGCTTGACTGAATCTATTGTTTAGGCTGGCGCATTATATCGACTTGGTCCTGAAAGGCAAGATTTTCCAATGAAGGGTAGTGGTGCAGTTTGCGGAAGCCCGCACGAAGTAAGGGCGAACTACGCACTTACAGCGTGTGTGCTTCTGCACTGGTCCGCCGAACGGCACCACTACCAATGAAGCCGGTGAAAGACCGAACTGGTCACCCAACGATCAAGGCCAATAGGAATCTAAAAACTCCGGCTCCCATCAATAACCAGAAGGCATTCGGGCGGTAACGCAGCAGAATAAATAGAATGACGACCGCCATCGTTGCGCCGATGAAGGTGTGAATGCCGGCGCGAGCGACGCTCCAGGCCGCGGCGGCCAGCAGGCCTGTGACCGCCGGCGCGACTCCGCGTAGAAACGCCTGCGCTTGCCGATTGGCGCGAAAGCGTTTGAACGACGAACCCGCAGCGATGGTCATCAAAAACGACGGCAGGAAGACGCACAAGGTTGAGAGCAGAGCTCCGGGTGTGCCCGCCACGCGATAACCCACAAAGGTCGCCATGATCAAAACCGGACCCGGGGTGATTTGGCCCAGCGCGGTCGCATCGGCGAACTGTTGATGATCCAGCCAGTGGTGCGAGTTAACGACTTCGTTTTCGATTTCCGGAATCATCACGTAGCCGCCGCCGAACGTTACCGCGCCGATGCGCAGGAAGATGAACGATACCGAAAGCGCGAGACCGAGCTTGGCGATAATCGGCCACGCGGGCAGCAGCAACGCCTTTCGCGAGGGTGTAATCCTGCGATTCGTTTCTTTGGGCTTTTCATTCGTTACTTCTT
>DATANL010000426.1:0-3179 GCA_036266295.1 Pyrinomonadaceae bacterium
GATGTTGGCATTAACGTCGGCATCGGCACCTCGAGCCCAACCTCCAAACTTCAGGTGGTGGGAACCGTGGAAAGCACCACCGGCGGTTTTAAATTTCCTGATGGCAGCGTGCAATCCAACGCGGTCGGCAAGGTATATACCAACGGGCCCGGCCTCGGTGAGATGGAAATAGGCGCGTTCTCCAATGACACTACAATCAACACCCTGAGTCTGCCTCGTGGAACCTACCTGCTCACCGCCACAGTGAGCTTCCAGAACAAGGCCAGTGATCTTCTCGCGAATAATACGCGTTTAGTGTTGTGTCAATTGGCAAACGATCTCCTCTGGTACAACCACCTCGGGGCAAAAAACGATCCGATGGATCGGCTAACGGTAACCATGCACTCTGTGCGCACTCATACCGGAACCGCTTCGGTGTCACTCACCTGTAGAGCTATTGACGGCAACCAGGTATTCGTCACCGCGCGGCGCCTCACCGCAGTCAGGGTCGGAGATAACCCGGAAACACAATGAGCGGGCGCTGGTCTTAGCTCAGGGGTACACCAAACACCAATTCAAAAGGTTCGCGCGACGTGACATCCCTGCGTATTACGGCAGGGTTAACCAGAGGTATCTGAGAATTACGGAGGTTCCGATGTTGGAAGCAATTAAAAATAAACGCCAGGCAGTTCTGCTGGGATGTGTCTTGACTTGCTTGTTGAGTGGTCTGGCGGTGGCTGGCTTTGCCGGCCGGCATTTCGTGCCGACGCCGGAGCGCCGAGACAATTCCGCGGGCAACGAAGCGGCGACGCCCGATATCGACCGGCGCCAAGCGCGATTCTCAGAAAAAATATCGCTCGCGTCCACGCCGGCCGCTAATCAATTTGAAGTGGTTCGCAACCTCGTCGCGGGCGGCGGCAGCAACAGTGCCGGCGGCCAGTTCGAATTGAACGGATCAGCGGGACAGGCGGCGGCGGGAACGCAAATGAACGGCGGCCAATTCTCTTTGACGGGAGGATTCTGGCAGCCGGAACTCACGGTTGCGGCCACGCCGACGCCGACTCCAACCGCGACGCCGACTCCCGCGGCTACGCCGACGCCCACGGTCACCCCCAGTCCGTTGCCGACAGCGACGCCGACGCCAAACACTTCGCCGACGCCAAACGTTTCGCCGACCCCAAACACTTCGCCGACGCCAAACGTTTCGCCGACGCCAAGTGCTTCGCCGACGCCGGCTGCGCAGAACATCGTGCAATTCGATTCGGCAACTTACGCCGTGCAGGAAGACTGCACGACCCTGACCATCAACGTAACCCGCACCGGCGATACGTCAAATGCTGCGGCCGTCGATTACCACACCTCTGATGTTACCGCGACGGATCGCAAGGACTACATTACCGCGCTCGGCCGTCTGCAGTTTGCGCCGGGCGAAACTTCGAAGAGCATTGTCGTATTAATAAATGAAGACTCGTTTGTTGAGGGGAACGAGACCTTCAATCTGAATCTTAGCAATCCTTCGGGAGCGACGCTGGGAGTTCCCGCGGTCGCGGCGGTGACGATTGTCGATGATTCTACCGAACCCGTGATTAACGCGATCGATGATCCGTCCGACTATGTCTGCCAGCACTATCACGATTTTCTCAATCGGCAACCCGATGCGTCCGGGCTTGGCTTCTGGACCAATGAAATAAACTCGTGCGGAACGGATGCTCTCTGCCTTGAAAACAAGCGTATCAACGTATCGGCCGCTTTCTACGTGTCGATTGAATTTCAGCAGACGGGATATCTGGTCGAGCGACTCTACCGGACGGCCTTTGGCAGTGCGACGGCCACTTCGTCTTTCGGCGGCCCCCATCAATTCTCCGCGCCCGTGGTCCGTTTAAATGAATTTCTGTCCGACACTCAAAAGATCGGCCAGGGCGTAATCGTAGGCCAGCCTAGTTGGGAGCAGGCGTTGGAAAATAACAAGCAGTCGTTCACCGGCGAATTCGTCCAGCGGTCACGTTTTGTGAACGCCTTTCCAGCGTCAATGGGTGACGCGCAGTTCGTCGATACGCTCAACGCGAATGCCGGCAGTCCGCTGTCGCAAGCTGAGCACGATCAATTAGTGAATGATCTTTCGTCGAACACAAAAACGCGCGCGCAGGTCCTGCGAGCGATCGCTGAACATCCAAACCTGATCGCCGGCGAATTCAATCGCGCCTTCGTGCTGATGCAGTACTTTGGTTACCTGCGGCGCAACCCGAACGATGCGCCCGATTCCGACTACAGCGGCTTTGATTTCTGGCTGACGAAACTGAACCAATTCCACGGCGACTACATCAACGCCGAAATGGTGAAGGCGTTCATCACGTCGAGCGAATACCGCCAGCGGTTCGGGCAGTGAAGTCACGCCCAAGGTGTGAAATTGAACGTTGTGTGATTAGGGATATTTGGAGGCGGCGATCGGAATCGAACCGATGAATAAAGGTTTTGCAGACCTCTGCCTTACCACTTGGCTACGCCGCCATGCATAAAAAAGGCGGAAAGGTGAAGAATTCCAATTCTCAGTTTGCAGTCTTCAGCCGTACCCCGCGAAATTAGCGGCTACAACACTGAAAACCAAAAACTGAAAACCGATTCTTCATGCTTTCCGCCTGTGTTCTTTGATTTGGAGCGGGAGACGAGATTTGAACTCGCGACCCTCGCCTTGGCAAGGCGATGCTCTACCACTGAGCTACTCCCGCTTGTCAAAGAAATTCGATTCTAATGATTGAAAGTGAGTTGTCAAGCAGCGCATAAAGCGCAGGCAGGGATACCACGCATCCTGCGGGCGCATCCCTGCCCGTAATTGTTAGCTAAAAAGCGCCGTCAGCGTGACGGCGAACCGCACGCAGTGATGCGTGCGCTCCACTACTGCGGTATGGGCGTGGCCAGCACCCTGGCAATGTACTCGTTGAGCCCAACGTCCGAGCCTTCATGCCGGTATTTATAGAACTCGGTTAGTCGCGTACGCCACGACGTCATCGCCGCCGCTTGTTGCGGATCCTTCTGGGCCATCGCCACGGCGCGCGCGTACGCGTCGATCATCTTGTCCATCACCTTGTTGATTGCTTCTAATGCTGCTTTGCCTTCCGCCGACTCGGGTTGATTCGCAAAGCGTTTCTGGTAGTCGTCGGACAAACGCTTGTATGCGCCGTTCTGATAAGCGAGCGCGAGCA
>DATANL010000427.1:0-3713 GCA_036266295.1 Pyrinomonadaceae bacterium
AGGATCGATATCAAAGAAAACCAGGTCAGCGTCCTTCGCGTAAGCCGGCGCCGGATTATCAGGATTCAACGTGCTCCACGCCGCGTAATACTCCTTAATCAAATGTTTGAAGTCGGGTCCGGCCTGCTTCTGCGCCGCGACCGGCAAACAGAACACGGCGACGATCGAAGCTAAAGTTAATAGTCTTTTCATTGAGTTACTCCGCGCAGGGTTGATCGAGCGGAATGCTTCTATGCGAAGCAGGGAATTAAGTCAAGAGGGTTCACGCCAAGAGTGGTGGCTCAATTTGGAGTGCGGTGGCAAAGTCCCGATTCATCGGGACGGCGACACCGCTTTGGATCAGTCGTCTGCTTCAGCGTCAGTGGGAATCCAAAGCGCCGTCGCCGCTGCGCTCTGCCGGCGCACTCCAAACTCAGACCGCCAAGCACATACAAATGTGAATCAGGTCAGAGGCTTTTGGCATAAAACTCTTATAAGCTTTGTCCCCTCGTCAGTTGGCCCCCAAGGCCCGGCTCAAAATCTTAATCAAGCTCCGCTCAAAAACGGTAAATCGCATGACCGCATCATCGGCTCGCGTCTGGCTAGTAGCCCTGCTGGCATTTATCGCGTCGACATCTATGGCCTGTCATCGAAAGGTGTATGCCGAACTCCGCGAGATTGATCCAATCGATCGACGATCCAATCTGCCGATGGTCGGCCCGATCAGTCGCGATTTGGGCGACATAAAGAAAGCGGGCACGCTCACGGTGCTGGCCCCTTATAACTCAACTACATATTTTGTCTATCGTGGCGAGCCGCTCGGCTACGAGTACGAACTACTTCAATCGTTCGCCAAATCCGAAGGCTTGGAATTGAAGATGATCGTAGTCGCCGATCCCAAGAGTCTCTTTGCGATTCTGAACAGCGGCGAGGGAGACATCGCGGCCGATCGTCTCGTGCCGACCGCCGATAGTCAGACCGACGTGTCATTCACCAACGCTCTCTATCGCACTGAGCCGGTCCTGGTGCAACAAGATGCCCCGCCGGAAAAAGCAGGCAAGGGAACTGAGAAGAAGCTCAACCCCGGCCCCGCTGACCAGTTGCCGGCGGTTGACATACAGGCGCGTCTGGTTACGAGGCCGGCACAACTATCCGGACGGACCGTTACCTTGCCCGAGCAATCGCCGTACGGCCGCACGCTGGTCGAAGTCAGTGACGAAATCTCGGGTGAAATTCACGTTGTTGAGATCGGCGGCCAAATTCAGGACGAGGCGCTGGCGGAAAAGGTCGCTAAAGGTGAAGTCCAGTTCACGGTGATGCAGAAAAACCTGGCCGACTTGAAAGAGGCTGAATTCAAGAACCTCAAGGTTCGTCCTGTCCTCAGCAAATCGCACAGCGTCGCCTGGGCCGTGAGAAAAAATTCACCAGACCTGCTGAATGCCTTGAATAAATGGATCGACGAAAAGCAGAACGGCTCATTTTTCGACAAGCTCTATCAAAAGTACTTCATCGATCGCCGTAACTATCTTGAGCGTGTCGAAAGCGGCTTTCTCACTTCAAAGACTGGAAAACTTTGTGCTTACGATGATCTGCTGAAGCAGCACGCCGGCGAGCTTCCGTGGGACTGGCGTCTGCTGGCGGCGCAGGCGTTTCAGGAATCCAGGTTCAAGCCCGATGCGCATTCATGGGCTGGCGCCGCCGGGCTTTTGCAGTTAATGCCGGCGACCGCGAAGCAGTACGGAGTAAAGAACGCCCTCGATCCGGAGGACAATGTTCAGGGCGCAGTCAAATTCTTAAAGTGGCTAAATGGTTTTTGGGGAGAGCGAATCAAAGACGATAACGAACGGTTGAAGTTCGTGCTCGCGTCATACAACACTGGCGCGGGACACGTGCAAGACGCGCAGCGGCTGGCGGAGAAATATGGCGGCAATCCGCAATCATGGGAAGACGTCTCGTACTGGTTACTGCAAAAGTCGACCCAGGAATATTCAACCGATCCGGTAGTGAAGTTCGGCTTCTGCCGCGGCCTTGAGCCGGTAAATTATGTGAGCCACATTCTGGAACGCTACGATCGCTACAAACAGTTTCTCGCGCGAAACCGGCAAATTGATTTGACCCCACGGCCGACGCGAAGTGCCCGAGCTTCAAGGAAGGCGTGTTAACGGCATCTCACAAAGGCATTCATATAAGGCTAGTCCCAGTCAGAATGCGATGGAGGGTTGACCCTGCAACATCCAGCTTTGTCGCCAATTCACGCGCGCTAGGATTGTTTGGCTTTTAATAAACCTCAGTGATGAATTCACCGGGGTGTGGGGGGGGTGAGCATCGCCATTAATGATGATCGCCTCTTATTGTTTGCTGATCCGCTCTTTCCAGTATCCCGGCTGGCGTGCAGAATGTGCGATAGCAACAATATGTATGAACGCAGGTTCGATTGTGTAAAGAATTGAATACGGAAAGACGTGCGTTCGACAACGACGAATATCGTCGTCGATTGTTCGCCAGCGTTCAGGACCCTCTTCGATTCTTGCAATCGTGTACTCAACTTCGGCTGCGAATCTCAAGCCCACTCCCGGCTCTCTGTTTTCATACCAGTTTGCGGCTTCGCGATATTCTGCGAGTGCCTCCGGATGAAATTCACACCTCATCGGCGTAGGGAGTCACGGACACTGCGAAGTGCTTCATCGCCAGGAATCGTCTTGACGGTACCCGCCCGAACTTCGTCGCGTCGCCGCTTCGCTTCAGAAAGCCACAGCCGATCAATATCGGTCAGGTCGCCAGATTCGAGACTTTCAACCAGGAGGTCGGCGAGACGCGCTCTCGATTCACCCGGGAGTTTCATCGCTTCCTGAGCCAATTGCTCTATTGTGGTTGGCATAATCGTAGACTACTTCGATTTGTGAGTGAACTCAAGCAAATCTCATAACGGAATATTCCCGTGCTTCTTCGGCGGATTCTGATCGCGCTTGTTTTCCAACAACGCGAGCGCGCGGATCAACTTCGGTCGCGTCTCGGCGGGTTCAATTACTTCATCAATAAATCCACGTTCCGCGGCCACGTAAGGGTTGGCGAATTTTTCTTCTAACTCGTTTACGCGGGATCGGCGGGCCGACGCTTTATCTTTTGCTTCACCAATTTCGCGGCGATACAAAATATCAACTGCTCCTTCAGCTCCCATTACGGCAATCTCCGCCGATGGCCAGGCGAAGTTAATGTCGGTGCGGATGTGCTTTGAACCCATCACGCAGTACGCGCCGCCATAGGCTTTGCGGGTGATGACGGTGACTTTCGGTACGGTGGCTTCCGCGTAGGCGAACAGCAGTTTCGCGCCGTGCTTGATGATGCCGTGATGCTCCTGCGAAATGCCGGGCAGAAAACCGGGAACGTCTTCGAAGGTCACTACGGGCACGTTGAAGCAATCGCAGAAGCGCACGAAGCGCGCCCCTTTAATCGAACTGTTGATGTCGAGGACTCCTGCCAGAAATGCGGGTTGGTTCGCGACGATGCCGACCGAGCGGCCGTCGAGCCGCGCAAATCCGACAACGATGTTCGGCGCGTAGTCGCGATGGACTTCGAAGAAGTAGCCGTCATCGACAATCAAATCGATCACTTCGCGGATGTCGTACGGCTGATTCGAAGCTTCAGGCACTATCGCGTTCAGCTTCGTTTCAGTTCGATCCGGCAAATCATTCGGAGCAACACGCGGCGGGTCGTCGAGATTGTTTGCAGGAAGA
>DATANL010000428.1:0-1966 GCA_036266295.1 Pyrinomonadaceae bacterium
CTGACGCGCGCGGCAACTCTCAACGTGGCGCATCTCAGCGCGTGACCATCACTTTGCCTGCGCCCGTGGCGCCGAACCAAAACGTTCTTGCCACTATCGAGTACCGCGTGCCGATCACTGAGAATACCGGCATCGCCGCACTGTCGCCGGTTGGTTCACAGTTTCTGCCACAGTCGATGTGGTACCCACAGGTCAACAATGAATTTTCAATTCGCGGCGCAGACTATGCGCCATTTCGCTTGACGATCAATGGCGTGTCCGCGCTGTCGTCGGGAGTCGATAAGAGTGCCGGCGGCAACAGCGTATTTGAGCAAGCCTTGAATGGTCAGCCGTTCTTCGTTGCCGGCGCGTGGGACCGAGTGGATGGTGGCGCGAACGCGAAAGGCATTAGCGCGTATTTGGTGAAAGGCGCCGGCGCCGATGAAAAGAAACAGGCCGAGAGCTTGATTGCGCTCGCGAGTAATGCGCGAAGTTTCTACGCAAGTTTGCTCGGCGCCGCGCCCGACGTGCCGATCAGGCTGATTGCGGTGAGCCGCGGTGCGGGATTTGAAGACGCCGGCGCAATCCTTTTAGGTAACGGCTCGTTTCAACGCAGGGGCATCGACGCTGCGTCCGCCATGACGATCAGCGAAGCAGTTGCGCGATTGTGGATTGGCACGGACACCCCGGTGAGGGGCGAAGGTCATGGCGTGATTCACGAAGGCCTGACGCGGTTTCTCGCGACGCTGTTCATCGAAAAGGAATTTGGCGCCGATGCAGCCGAAGCAGAGCGGGGGCGCGAGCGGGTGGCGTACGCCGCGATAGCGAAACGCGATGGACCGCTTTCACGCACCACGCCGCTGGACCCGACGTACATAAATTCGGTCGCGAACAAAGGCGCGATGGTCTGGCGTTTGGTAGACAGCCTGACGGGCCGCGACGCTTTCATGGGCACGCTCAAAGCCCTCCTGGCCAACGGTAAGGCGGGCGCGGATGGCTTGACCCTGCTCGCGGCGCGCGCGGCGTTTGCGGATCGCAGCGGCGCAATTAAAACACTTCTCGATCAGGAATTGGATCAGACGACCGACATGGACCTGCTGGCCGGACTGCCGGTCCAACAAGGCGGACAATGGACCGCGGCGCTGCGAAACCTCGGATCGATGGACGTAACGGTGAACGTGGCCGCTACCACCAATACGGGCGTGCGTCTAACGACGCAGACAAGCGTGCCTGCTCATGACTTCGGCCAGGCTTCGTTCAAGAACGCAGCCAATATCGTCTCAGTCGAAGTCGACCCCGAAAAGTTGTACCCGCAACTCGAATACGCCAATGATGTGGCTCCGCGCGTGCCTGAAGTTGCTGAGTCGCTCGCGGAGGCAAATCGTTTGTACGGGGCGCAGGAATACGCGAAGGCCGAGACCCTGGCGCGACAAATGTTGGCGGCGTCGCCGCGTTCACAGGAGGCGCGAATCGTTCTCGGCCGTGCCTTGCTCGCAGAAAACAAGAACGACGAAGCGGAACGCGAGTTCAAGCAGCTGCTAGCTGAGAAATTGCCGCTGCCGACGAGCCTGGCGTGGGCCAGTTACGGTCTCGGCGAATTGGCGTTGCGTCGTGGGCAAGCCGCTGATGCGGCGCGACTCTTCACTGAGGCAATTCGAGCGGACGCTGAATACGCATCGACTCTCGCAGCGCGCGCTGCGCGTGTGCGGGCCGAATCAGCAAATCCTGTGGTTGATGAAAGCGTTAAGGCGTTTCTCGGTCAGCTTGATACCGCCATGCGCTCCGGCCGGTCAGCGGAAATTACGCCGTTAATTGTTCCCGGAGAGTTGGGCCGATTCATTCAACAAGTCGTCGGGAGCAATACCGAAGGGTGGCAGACGCGTGTGTTGCGGACTGAACAGCTCAGCGCCGATCGAATTTCGGTGGACGTCGCGTTGACCACCAAACAACTGGGCGTCGAACATTCGGGCACCGCCGTTTTCATGCT
>DATANL010000429.1:0-1529 GCA_036266295.1 Pyrinomonadaceae bacterium
TGTGACGAAACTGAAAGCGAAGTACGGAATAGTTTTCGATTCGGACGACCCGGGTTTTCTGTTCACCAAAGGTCCTTCATCGAATCACATGGAATTCAAGATCCATGGTCTTGAGTCTCACGCCGGGGTCGCGCCCGAAGAAGGAATCTCGGCGATCAAGATCGCGGCCGAAGGGTTGGCCAACATGCGGCTCGGACGGATTGATGAAGAGACGACAGCGAACATCGGGGTGATCAAGGGCGGCATGGCGACCAACATCATTCCGAACCTCGTGGTCCTGAACGGCGAAGCGCGTTCGCACAGTGAAGAAAAACTCAACGCCCAAACTGAACACATGCAGAAATGTCTGGAAGACGCGGCCGCCAAATATGAAGTTACGGTCGCGGGCAAGACTACGAAGGCGCGGGTCGAATCATACGTCGAGCGCGATTATTCTTCGATGGACGTCCCCGACAGTTCGCACGTGGTCCAACTCGTGATTCAGGCCGCCCGGCGCATGGGTCTCGACGTGAAAACAATGGCGTCCGGAGGCGGCTGCGACGCCAATGTCTTCAATCGCCGCGGTATCGAGTGCGCCAACCTGGGCACCGGCATGCGGGCCATTCACACGGTCAAAGAATGGCTGGATGTGAAGGACATGTACGCTGCGGCCGAAATGACTTTGGAGATCATGAAGCTCAACGGCGAAATGGCTAGCAAGGCCGCTGCTACGAACTCCTAGTTCCTTTTCCAAAAAAGGTTCTTGACTCGCCTTCGTGGCGACCTCCATAATCGGATCCGCGCCACAGACACCAGTCTGTTGGTAGCTCCTGCCCTTGAAAGAAACCGTAAAGTACGTCCGGGCCACATCTCTTGTCGGAGGATTCTTACCCCAGTGAGTGAAGAACTAGATCACAGTCTACAGCAGGCCATCGAAACCTTTCTCAACGATCGTCTGCGTTCAATCGATGAACAACTCGCGCGCTTGCAGGCGGAAATGAGTGAAGGCCTCGCGCGTCTGCGTGAGCAATCGGCGACGCAGAGCCTCGACGGCACTGCCTTGTCGGCGGCGGTCTTTGCGCATCTGCAAACTGCGCGCAGCGAACGGCTGACCGCCGGGCCCACGCTCACGGTGACCTCGCCCGACGCCGGCAACCTGAAAAAAGGTGTGCAGGAAATTGAAGCGCAACAATCGCAGGCCGACGTGTTGAAGTCACTACTGCGGGCCGCCGTCAATTTCGCTGACCGGGTCGCCCTGTTTGTGATCAAGAACGATCAGGCAATCGGCTGGCGACTGGCGAAAGTCGATGATCCCGACTTGGAAATGATTGGCGGCGTGTCTTTGCCGCTGAGCGCGCAGACGATTGTTACGCGCGCTGTGCGCGATCGCGTCACTGCCTCAGGCGCCAACGCTGCTGATTCAGATTACGCGATGCTGTTGGACCAACTAGGCGGCGGGCCGGCAGCAGTGACGTCGATTCCGTTGATTGTCCGCGGCAAAATCGTCGCCGTGCTTTATGCCGATTCGGCTTCGACTGACGCGAACGCGA
>DATANL010000430.1:0-2762 GCA_036266295.1 Pyrinomonadaceae bacterium
TCGGCAAACCGGGACAGGCGAAGTTACTGCTGTTCGCAGGTTTGATATTGCTGGCGGCTGCTTTGGTCTTTGGTGTCTATAAATTCTCCGGCACACGAACGGCCGCGAAACATTTCTCGGCCCCAGGGAATTTGAAGATCACCCGCCTGACGAATTCAGGCAAAGTTGCCGACATCGCCATGTCGCCGGATGGCAAGTATGTCGCTTACGTCATTGAAGACGCCGGCAAACGCAGCATCCGCCTGCGGCAGACCGCGACCACGAGTGATGTTGAAATTGTCGCGCCGGATGAAAATCAAATCGGAAGCCTCAGTTTTACGCCCGACGGCAACTATGTCTATTTCCTCAAAGTGGTGCAGAACCTCGGCACGCTTTATCAAATCCCGGCGCTTGGCGGTCAGGCTAAGAGAATCGTGTCCGACGCTGACACCGGCGCGGCCGTGTCGCCCGACGGGAAACAGATCGGTTTTGTTCGCGAATCCGAGCAAGCCCAGACCTTCATGCTGGCGAACGCCGATGGATCGAACCAGCGGACGCTCTTCCAACTTACGAACGATGATCTCTTCTGGGGATATGCCGTGCCCTCGTGGTCGACGGACGGAAAGATGATTGCTTACGGTAGTGTCAATCGTGACAAAGACCAGACGCGCCTGAAATTGTTTGGGGTGAACGTCAAGGACGGAACCAGGCAACCGTTGAGCGATCGAAATTGGTCGGTGGTCGCCGGAATTCAGTGGTTACCAGAAGGCAATTTAATTGTCTCTGGAAACGAAAAGTCGGAAACCGAATTTGCGCCCGTGCAATTGTGGCTCATCGCGCCCAACGTTGCGCCGCAGCGCTTGACTAACGATCTGAATGATTATTTCGGTGTGAGCGTGACTGCCAACGGCGACGCCCTGGTAACCTTACAGAACACTAACGTGGCGAAGATCTGGATTGCGCCGATGAACGATTCGGCCCGGGCCGTGCAAACCGCACCGGCGTCCGATATTTGGAATGGCATCGTGTGGACGCCCGACGGCAATTTTGTCTATTGCTCGAAAGCGGGTGGCAAATTCGATCTCTGGAAGATGAATGCCGACGGCACGAATCAGAGACAGCTGTCGAGCGGCGACGGCGCGAAATACTGGCCGCAGGTGACACCCGACGGGCGATATATCGTTTTCCTATTCAACCGCGCCGGCAACGATAATATCTGGCGGATGGATATGGACGGCGGCAACTTGAAGCAATTAACCAGCGGTCCCAACGAATTTCAGCCAAACATTACGCCGGATGGCAAATCGATAGTCTACTCAAAAGTCGAAAACAACAAAGAAACACTCTGGAGAGTCTCGATAGACGGCGGTACGCCCGTACAGTTGACGACCACGGAATGCTACGGCTATGCGGTCTCGCCCAACGACGGAAGGATTGCTTATCTCTTTAACGATATGGGAGCGAACCCACCGCAGCGCAAAGTTTCGATCATCTCGCCCGATGGCGGCACGCCGATTAAAACTTTTGCGCTCCCGCCCACGGCAGCACGAGCTCCCAAAATACATTTCACGCCTGATGGACGCGCGCTCGCCTTTCTTGATTCACGTGGCGGCGGCGCCAACATCTGGACCATCGCCCTTGATGGCAACGGTGAGTCTAAACCTTTGACCGATTTCAAGACCGAAACGATTTCCGACTACGCGTGGTCTGCGGACGGCAAACAACTCGCCGTCATTCGCGGCTCGTTTATTCAAGATGCAGTGCTGATTAACGAAAACAAATAATCGCGCACGCTGAATAAAATCATTCGCGAACCGCCGCCGCCCATCAGCACTTTCAATGCGACTGCGCCCGGCGATCTGCGGCGGATAGTCCGCGTTGTTTGGCGAAACTGAGCGAGCGCCCGCTTCTATCCAGTTCATGGCTGAGGATGAAAACTGAGAGAATGAAAACTGAGAGAATGAAAAGTATCGCCGCGAATTCGGTTGAAGGTAATCAGTGTAAGATGAGAGTTGAATGCGATGAGTCTGATCGGAGCAAATGAACTAAAACGCAAATTGCTGATCTCGTTTGATGGTCAGCCTTACCTGGTGCTGGACGTGTTCTTTGCGTCGCCTACGGCGCGCGGCGGGGCGACGATGGTCCGCACGCGTCTGCGTCACGTGTTAACGGGCGCGGTCATGGAAAAGAGTTTTCGTTCGAGCGAAAAGTTTGCCGAGCCGGATGTCGAGCTGGTGCCCGCGTCCTTTCTTTACCAGGACGCAGAGGGTTCTCATTTCATGGACGAAAAAAGTTTCGAGCAGTTTGTTTTCGCGAATGAAGACGTCGGCGGCGATCGCGGCTATCTCAAAGATGGTTTGTCGCTGCAGGTCTTGAAATACAACGGCGCGCCGGTTTCGCTGCAACTGCCACAGTACGTCGAACTCGCAGTCACGTCGACCGAGCCGGGGTTGCGCGGCGACACGGCCGCCGGCGGCGCCACCAAACAAGCGACGCTGGAAACCGGCCTCGTGGTGCGCGTGCCGCTATTCATTAAAGAAGGCGAACTGGTGCGGGTGAATACGCAGACCGGCGAAGTGCTCGGCAGGGCTTAAGCGAGCGACTCTAGAGCGCCGACGGCGCGCAATGTAATAGCCACGGCCGCAAGGCCATGGATTAATTAGTGTCAGAAGCCCGACCGTAAGGGAGGGCAACCCTGCGCAAGATGCCCTCCCTCACGGTCGGGCTTCTGACACTTCGAGGCCCGAAGGGCAAAAAACGATGAGATTTGAATTCTACAGCGA
>DATANL010000431.1:0-3262 GCA_036266295.1 Pyrinomonadaceae bacterium
AGACAAAAGCGGCGTCAAGCCGCCGCACTCCAAATTGGCGCATTTCAAGTTAAAGGCGCTTACATAAGGTCCCAGTCTTACCCACCACTTGGGGTCAGCACTTGAATCGGTTCAAATCACCCCAGCGCGCAACGCGCGAGAGCGGTGTGTTTCGATCCATGACTGCTCAACTCGCTGCGGAACAGGACGATTTCGGTAACCGCGAAGATTTGCGGAGCGAAGTCGATCTGTCTGTGCCGTTCGGCCAGAGGGCGCGAATCCTTCGCCTCACGCAAGCGCGCGATCGTTAGATGGGGATGATAAGCGCGCGATTCGCGTGCGAGTCCGGCAGCGGCGCACCGGTCCTCGAGCGCGGCGTGCAACGAGGGCAATGAATTGCGGCTTCCGGATGAAGCCGCAGCGTCCTCGATCCCAATCCACAAGACTTTCGGTTTGCCGTGTGGAGGAAAAGTTCCGCTGCCTCTAACCAGTAATTCAAAGGGCGCGATCTGCCTGGCTGCTTCGTCACACGCGTCGGAAAGAGAAGGGATTCGCGATACCGGAATATCTCCGAGAAACTTCAGCGTCAGGTGCAGGTTGTGCGCGCGACTCCAGCTGGCGCGCACCTGCGGGAATGCAGTCCGAAGTTGATCGATGTGTTCAGTGATGCGGTGACGAATGTCCGGCGGTAGTTCGATCGCGATGAAGGTGCGATAGGTTTCGACGCCGGCCATAGTCTTCAGAAGCATCGAGCGCTCCGGTCGGCAGCTACTGTTTCGGCGTCAGCACCATCATCTCTTTCGTCGCGCTCTCGATCGCCGCTTTGCTGAACGGCAGCGCTCGCGGAGTCACGTTGCGCCAATCATCCAATTGATCCTTCCAGTGCGCGCTGTTCGGTGTTCCTGATTCGCCGAGCGGAATGCCGTTCTGCGTTTTATCCCAGTCGCCCGGGTTGGCAATGAATCGCATCGACACCGACGAGCCGACATTCACGGAACCGCCTGAGCCATTTTGCGGGAAAGGCGCGATCGCGAATTGCGCTCCGACCAGCGGCACCCGGGCCAGATAGTGATCGAATCGAACGACGGCGATCTTGCCCCAAACCCATTGCGATTCATCTGCGCCGAAGGACTGCGTGAGATTCTTTCGGGCGTCTACGTATGACGCGCCAAAGAGATCTTCGTATGAACGAAATTCTTTCGGCAACCATTCGCTGGGCTGCTCGGTGGCAATCCGATCGATAAGAATTTCAGCCTGCGCCCACGTGTAAGTACTGTACAAATCCGGATCCAACTGTGCTCTCAGGATGCGTGTTCGGAACAACCCGCGCATCTGACTTACAAGTGCCGCCGTGTGCGAGTCGGCGTTCATCATGCCGTCCCATGACTCAAGTTCAGCGGCGATTTTTGCGGCTTGTTCACGGGCTTCCAGGTGTCCAGACATATTGCCCTTAAAGGATCTCGCCGCCGCGTGTGCGAAGGTGCTCATCGCGATTGAATAGGTGTCGCCCTGTATCTTGCGGAAATCATCGATGGTCAGTTTTGAATTCGCCGACAGCAGATCGTAAATGCGCCGGGCGCGATATGGCGGCGCCCAGTTGTGACTCAGGAAGTATGGATAGTCCTTGCCTACGATCCGTTGGTTCGCAGTCACTATGATGCCTGAGGGCGGATCGAGGACGTGCGGCAGCTTCGCGAACGGAATATACGACGTCCATTCGCCGTCGTTCGTCGCGCCGTCATACGGAACACTGCCGTCGCCGGTCTTGCGGATCGGAATCTTGCCGGCGCCGTAATACCCTATGTGGCCATCAACGTCGGCATAGACGAAGTTCTGGGTGGGTCCGCTGTATTTACTCAGTCCGTCGGTGAATTCCTTCCAGTTGTGGGCGCGATTGGCGCTAAAGATTCCTTCGATCTCGAGGTTAGCCGGATCGAGCGCCGGCCACTGCAGCGCGTAGCGCGCACCGTCCTTTTCTAAAACAATCGGGCCATGACGGGTGACAGTCACGTCGATTGTCTGAGGCTGAACGCTCTTCGGGTCGATCGGGTTTTTGCGGACGTTGATTTGCTCGTGACGAATCCGGGCTTCAACCCAGCCCTTCGGCGTCAGGTAACGATTCGGATTTGCTTTATCAAACTTCTCGATGTAGACGTCCTGCACATCAGGTCCGAGATTCGTGGCGCCCCAGGCGATGAAGTCATTGTGGCCAATCACAATACCCGGCGCGCCGGGCAAGGCCACCCCGGCGACGTGGCTTCCCGGCCCGGTTAGTTCGGTTTGATACCAGATACCCGGCACCGACGCGGGCAGGTGAGGATCGTTAGCGAGCAGTGGTTTGCCGGATGCCGTGTGCTGACCGGACACCACCCAGTTGTTGCTGGCTTGAAACGTATCGGGGCTTGGCGGCGTGAGGCCGATGCGTTCGAATGATTGTCGTTGGTCTTCGAGGGACGAGTTTAATTCCGTCAGGATATCTGTCGCTACCAGCAGTCGGGACGACTGCGTGGCCAACGGGCGAATGCTCGCCCTCTTTGCGCGATCAGATCCAACAACGATTACGTCAAGCGGCGATGTCTCCGGCAACAGCGCGTCTCGTTTTTCCTTCGGCAGAGACATCATCGCGCCGCGCATGATGTCGAGTTGCCAGCTATTCGATAGCCCTTCGGCTAAGAGTTTGCCGACGCAGAGAGAATCAGCCGGCGTCCAGGGCCTTGGTTTGTATTGCAACAGCCGGAACTCAACCGGCATTGTTTTTTCGTTGAGCGAATCAATGTAGGCATTGACTCCTTTCGCATAGGCGGTCAGGGCCTGGTTCATCATCGGCGGGAGATGTTTGGCGGTCTCGTCGACGACCTGCGCCATGCCGAAAGTGCGATGCCGTTTATCTTCGCCCAGCGCCGCTTCGCCGAAAATTTCCGCCAACTCGCCGCGGACGTTGCGACGAATGATATCCATCTGCCACAGCCGATCGCTCGCGGTGACGTAGCCCTGGGCGAAGTACAGATCATCGTCATTCGTAGCTTCGATATATGGAATGCCGCGTTCGTCGCGGCGAACCGTCACGCGTCCGCGCAGGCCCGTAACCGAGATGGTGTCCGTGGTTGGTTGCGCGTTGGCGGAACGCGGTGTTTCGGTGGCAGTCAGTCCCGCCAAGACGATCAGCAGCAGCAAAAAATGTCTTGATAAGCGTTTCATGACTCTCCTTAAATTGGCGAGCATCGTAGCACAGGATCAGCGGCGGTGAGTTAGGGTCATCCCCGACCTTAATCCATCGGCTTAC
>DATANL010000432.1:0-5651 GCA_036266295.1 Pyrinomonadaceae bacterium
GGCGCCGAGCAGTTCTCGGTGCCGTTCCGCAGTCTCGATAATGCTAATCATTTGAGACGCCGGATGACCGAGGTGCTCGACCGCATTCAACCCGATGCCGCCCCCCAGGACACGCGCGCAGCGCTGACCTTTGTGGTTGTCGGCGGCGGCGCCAGCGGCGTCGAATTATCAACGAAGATGGCCGACCTGCTGCGTGACGCGGTGAAGCGGCGCGCGCTGCATGGCGAACCTCGCGTCGTGATCGTGGAAATGGCTGACCGGCTGGTGCCGGGCATGGGCGAAGAGATTCGCAAATTTGTCGAAGACGCGCTGGAAGAAACGCGCGTCGAGGTCCACACCAACACCCGCGTGGTGAAGGTTACCGCAGACAGCATCACGCTCGACCACAATCAACGACAGACCGAGTTGGCCACCTCGGCCGTTGTCTGGGTCGCCGGCGTGCGACCGAGTCCTTTATTGGAAAGTCTCAACATCGAACACGATCGACGCGGCTTGATTCCCGTTGAGCCGACCCTGCAACTTCGCGGTCGTCCCGAAGTTTTTGCGTTGGGTGACATCGCTTTCTATCCTGACGTCGTGCCGGTACTCGCGGGCACGGCTCAATTGGCATTTCAGCAATCGCATCTGTGCGCGCAGAACGTCCGCGCTTTCATCGAAGGACGCGAGTTGAAATCGAAAAAATTCGTCGAACTCGGCGAGGCTGTCAGCCTGGGGACGGAACACGCCGCGGTGTTGACTGGAGGCAAGGCGATCGGCGGGCCACTGGCAAGACAGGCTCGCTTCGCACTGTACACCGCGCGCCTGCCGACATGGCATCACCGGCTCCGCGTGGGCGCGAGTTGGTTCTTTGAAGGCACCGCGCCACGGCCACTTCAGCCTTTAGGATTCTGAAATCTAGTTGCTCCGGTCTTTCCCCGGAAACCATAGGAGGTCGACATAGCCGCCACAGCGGCATCATTAATGATGAATAAACCGGCCCCTGAACTTGATCGAGCGACACCCGGTCTCGGCGACATGGCCGGCGAAGAGTTCCGCCGTCATGGCCATGAACTGATCGATTGGATCGCCGATTACTTCGAACGCATTGAAGAGCTGCCGGTGCTTTCGCAGATTGAGCCGGGCGATCTGAAAGCCCAATTGCCTTTCGCTCCGCCGGAACACGGCGAACCGATGGCCGACATCATCGCCGATGTCGATCGACTGATCCTGCCGGCGCTGACGCATTGGAGTCATCCTTCCTTTTTCGGATACTTCGCCACTTCAACTTCGGCTCCCGGCATTTTTGGTGAGTTGTTGAGCGCGGCCTTCGATGTGAAGTCGATGCTTTGGCGCACGTCGCCGGCATCGACGGAACTGGAAGAGGTCACGCTCGACTGGTTACGGCAAATGATGGGACTCGATCAAGGCATGACGGGTTTCATCTACGACACGGCTTCCGTTTCCAGCATGCATGCGATCGCCGCCGCGCGCGAAGGCGTTGAAATGCGCATCCGCGAAGAAGGCATGAGTGGCCGCAAGGACTTGCCGCTCCTGCGCGTTTACGCTTCTGAACAGGCGCATTCGTCGATCGACAAAGGGATCATTACGCTGGGTTTGGGTCAGCGATCGTTGCGCAAGATTCCCGTCGACGATCAGTTTCGGATGATTCCGGACGCGCTCGCCGCAGCGATAGCTGAAGACAAACGGAATGGTTTTCTCCCGTTCTGCATCGTGGCCACGGTCGGCACGACTTCGACCTCAAGCATCGATCCTATTCCGGAGATCGTTCCGATTGGCGAGGAGCACGCCATGTGGCTGCACGTCGATGCCGCCTACGGTGGGTCGGCTGCAATCGTGCCGGAGTTGCGTCACGTGCTCGACGGCTGTCAGCGGGCAGACTCGCTGGTCTTGAATCCGCACAAATGGCTGTTCACGCCGTTTGATTGTTCGGTGCTTTATTGTCGCCACCTTGATTTACTGCGGCGGGCGTTCTCGCTGGTGCCTGAGTATCTGCGCACGCCCGAACAGGAGCAGGTGCGCAGCGGATCCGATTACGGCGTGCAACTCGGCCGGCGGTTTCGCGCGCTGAAGTTGTGGATGATCATTCGTTACTTCGGCCATGAAGGGCTTGCCGCGCGAATCCGCGAACATTGTCGTTTGGCGCGGCTGTTTGCATCCTGGGTGGAAGCCTCGCGCGATTGGGAATTGATGGCGCCGGCGCCGTTTGCGTTGATTTGTTTTCGGGCGTGCGCTGCCGTTGAAGGCGAGAGCGAGGACGCGCGAACGAAACGGTTGAACGATCTCAACGAATCGATCATGCACGGTGTTAATGCCACCGGCAAGGCGTTCCTTTCTCATACGAAACTCAATGACCAACTCACGCTACGACTTTCGGTTGGTAACATTCGCACGACTGAGAAACATCTCAAGCAGATATGGGAACTGCTGAATGATCAGTTGAAAAAACTCACCGATTGATCTATCCATCCTGCCGATGCATCAACGTCAGCGAATCCTGAGCGCACTTCCGGTTGTTCTCTTCCTGCTGACGATCGCGCACGCGCAACCGCGTTCGCTGACACCATCAGATATTCTGCGCGTCGCGACCGTCGGCGATCCGCAAATCTCGCCGACCGGAGAATGGATCGTTTACACGTTGTCGACCGTGGAAGGCAACGAGCCGACCAGTAACCTGTGGCTGGTGCGCGTGGGCGAGCGTCCGCTTTCCGGGCCACCAACCGGCCGCCAGCCAGAGCAGCGGCGCAACTGGGAGGGCGGCCGAGTCACGGGACGGCCGCTGTTGCCGACGGGCTGGAACGCGAGCAATCCGCGCTGGTCGCCGGATGGCAAGAGCATCGCATTTTTCGGCGCGCACGAAGATCAGCGCGGGATTTGGGTCACGAGCCCTGCGCGCGTTATGCCTCGCCTGGTGGCCGAGGTGCGTGAGACCAACTTCTTCATTACTTATGCCGGTGAGCGCTTCGCATGGTCACCCGACTCGCGCATGATCGCCTACATTTCGGCGACTGACGACGAACCGGGCAAGGGCGACGACCCGCGAGTAATCGACCGCATTCAATATAAATCGCGCACGTCACTTTCCGATCGACTGCGCACTCATGTCTGGATTGCCGACGTCGATGCGCCACAACCGCGCCAACTGACTTCGGGCATGTTCTACGACCACGCGTTGAGCTTTAGTCCGCGCGGAGATGAAGTCGCGTTTCTGTCGAATCACGAAACTGATCCCGATGCGAACAATAACTCGGACATCTTTGCGGTCAATCTGCAAGGCCAGCTGCGGCAGATCACGGCCACAGCCGGTTGCGAGTACGAACCAGCATGGTCGCCGGACGGAAAGTGGATCGCTTACACAGCCACGAAACGCGACGTGACTACGATCGACAGCGTCGCGGAAGACACGCACGTGTGGATAACTTCATCCAGCGGCGACGTGCGACGTGAACTGACCGCCGCGCAGGACAGACGCGCTCGCAATCCGCGCTGGCAATCGGATAGTCGCGCCATCTATTTTCTGGCGAATGACCATGGCCAGACGCTCGTGTTCCAAACTGATCTGAACGGCGAAAAGATCCAGCCAATCTTCGGAGCCATTAGCGAATTCAAACCCGTCCCGGCCGAGCTCAAGGGATCGCTTGACTCATCGGCGCCGACGGTTCTCGATCAACGAATACAGGTGGCCGGCTATAGCTTGGCGGAACAAGCCAGCTTTGGTGATTTCGAGTCCGGACCAAACCGATACCCGCTGCGCTTTTCTGAGATCGCCGCGATCATCAGCGATCCGACTCATCCGGGTGAGGTTTGGATCGGACGCGGGAACATTCTCACGCGGGTAACCAATCACAACGAATCCTTTCGGCGCGGCGGTTCTTTAATCGAGCCACAAGAGTTTCGCTTCAAAACTTTTGACGGTACCGAGACGCAAGGATGGTTAATCAAGCCGGCCGCCTGGCGCGAAGATCGTAAGTATCCACTAATTCTCAGCATTCACGGTGGACCGCACGGCATGTACGGCTACGCGTTCAACGCGAATTTTCAGGTCCTCGCGGCGCGCGGTTACGCGGTGCTCTACATTAATCCGCGCGGGTCGAGCGGCTATGGTCAGAGATTTTCTGACGGCACGATTAACGAGTGGGGCGGCGGCGACTTTCGCGATCTCATGGCCGGCGTGGATGAAGCTCTGCGAAAATTTCCGTGGGTCGATCACAATCGCCTGGGCGTAACCGGCGGAAGCTATGGCGGCTTCATGACGAATTGGATCGTCACACAAACCACGCGCTTCAAAGCAGCGGTGTCGGTGGCGAGTGTGAGCAATCTGATCAGCTTCTATTCGACTTCGCTGTACCAGGACTTGGTTCATGCGGAATTCGGCGGCTTTCCGTGGGACAATTATGAGTTGCTCTGGCAATGGTCGCCGTTGAGATATGCCCGGCAAGTGCAGACGCCGACCTTGTTGATTCATGGTGAACAGGACAATGACGTTCACATCACGCAAGCGGAAGAGATGTACATGGCGCTGCGGCGTCGTGGCGTCGAAACCACGCTGGTGCGTTATCCGCGCGAAGGCCACGGCTTTCGCGAGTCTCGACACCGCGTCGACGCGCTCGAGCGAACGCTCGACTGGTTCGATAAATATCTGAAGTAAATCTGACGACCGAGGAAGAATAATGCTGATTCATATCGTAGCCTGGAAATACCGTCCGGATGTTCCTGATGAGGTTCGCGAAAAACATCGAGCGATGTTGAAAGCGTTGCACGACGTCGTCCCGGGCATTGATGACTTTGCCGTGGGCGGCGATTTTTTAGGCGCACATAATTCGTATGACACGGGACTGTTCGCGCGCTTCAAGGATCGGTCAGTGCTCGATGCCTATACTGTTCACCCCGATCACGTTGAGGTCGTCAATTATGGCCGGACGATCTCCGAAACAATGTCGAAAGTAGATTTCGAAGAATAGGAGCGCACGCATCCCTGCGTGCGGTTCACCGGCATCCTTGCCGGTTCTTAACCGAGATAATAGCGAGCAGGATGCTCGCGAACCGCCGACAAGGATGTCGGCGCTCCAAGATGAAACGCAAAATCTTCTTAGCGGTTCTGCTGCTCCTAATCATCTCGCAGATTCCGTTCGCTTACCGGCGCTACCGCCTGCGCAAACTGCAAGCGGCGATTCAGCAACTCGCGACTCAGCGAACTCCAGTCGCATCGAACAATGAATACGTCGATTACAAAGGCGTCATTCACGTGCACTCTTTTCTCGGCGGACACAGCACCGGAACTTTCGCGGAGTTGATTGCGGCCGCAAAAACCAACCAACTCGATTTCGTCATCATGACTGAGCATCCTCAGGCGAATTTCGATACGGCCGCGATGACGCTCAACGGAATGCATGACGGAGTTCTGTTCGTAAACGGCAACGAGGTCGCCACCGCCAGCGGAGATCGACTGTTGCTGATTCCCGGGATGTCGAACGCCGCGAGTGCCGGCACTCGCGATACGCAGGAGATCATCGACGACCAGAGACGAAATGGCGGACTGTCATTCGTAGCCTATCCATCTGAATCGCAGCGTTGGCAATCGACCACGGCTGACGGCGTCGAGATTTATAATCTCTTCACCAATGCGCGACAGATCAAACCGGTGGTGATGTTTT
>DATANL010000433.1:0-4418 GCA_036266295.1 Pyrinomonadaceae bacterium
CAACGCGGGCCATCATCCAGGGGATGAGCGTCACGCTGTCCTACATCCCGCGGCGCAAGCAGACGGTGGAATATCCCGAGGATCCGGTCACTCTACAACCGCGATATCGCGGCCAGCATCTGCTGCACGTAGACGAGCTGGGCCGCGAGAAATGCGTCGCCTGTTTTCTGTGCGCCGCCGCTTGTCCGTCGGAATGTATCTACATCGAGGCCGCCGATGACCCGCGTCCGGAGACTGAACGCACCGGTGTCGATGAGCGTTACGCAAAGGTCTACAACATCGATTACAACCGCTGCATCTTTTGCGGCTTCTGCGTCGAGGCGTGCCCCAAGGATGCGATCACCCACGGCTATAATTTTGAACTGTCGGTCTACAACCGCGGCGACCTCGTAAAGCGAAAAGACGATTTGCTGATCACCAAGCAGGTGCAATCAAAGAATTACCGCGTGGCCTTTTCCGATGAGGATGTCGATTCGGAATACAAAGTGATCTAGTCGAGTTTCAAGTTTCAGGTTTCAAGTTTTCAAGTTGTTTCGGTTCGTGCGCCTTTCGAGATTCCGCTGCGAACTTGAAACCTTAAACTTGAAACCTGAAACTGTCTTCGCGTTATGCGCGAATTTCACTACAAATGGCAATTCGATCTCGAGTCGTCGCCCGATCAAATCTGGCCGCTCGTGTCTGATACGAACCGGTTCAATCGCGATACCGGTGTGCCATCGGTCGAGCTGGTCGCCGATCAAGATGGTCTGCGAAACGCGCGCCGGCGGGTGCAGCTTTCGGTGCTCGGCATCCCGGTTGAATGGGAAGAGCAGCCGTTCGAATGGGTCCGTCCGCACCGCTTCGGAGTGGTGCGCCGATATTCAAAGGGCCCGATAAAAGAGCTGCGGGTGCGCGTGGATCTGACGCCCCGATCGAGAAAAAACTCGGATGGTGACGAAGCGATCGGAACCATACTCACCTATGAGGTGTGGGCCGAACCCGCGAACTTTATCGGCAGGCTGGCCATCCCGGTTCAAATTGGCATCATCAGCGCGCGCAATTTCGAGCGAACCATTCGCGAGTACGACAAACTCGCCATACATGGGCGCACGGCGACGAGCGAGACAAAGAACGCCGAGCTTCCCCCTGGCGGACGAGATCGGCTGCTGACGTTGAGCGAGAAGCTCGTGTCGTTGGGCAACGATCAGGAAGTGGTGGCGTTACTGGTCGACCACGTCGAGAACGCCGACGAGTTCGCCGTCGCGCGGATGCGGCCTTACGAATTGGCGCGCAGGTGGCGGCACCCGCGGCGGCAGGTCCTCGAGACGTGTCTCTGCGCGACCCGCGCGGGCATTCTCGATTTGCAATGGAACCTGATGTGCCCGCTGTGCCGCGGCGGCAGCGCGATGACTTCGTTAACTGAAGTCGATCCGACCGTGCATTGTCCGGGATGCAACATCGATTTCAATGTGAATTTTGAACAATCGGTCGAGCTCACGTTTCGTCCCAATGCTTCGATCCGCAAGGTCGAAGTGGAGTTGTTTTGCGTGGGCGGGCCGCAGGTCATGCCGCATGTTGTCGCGCAACAGTTGTTGCCGCCCGGCGATACGCGCAGTGTGGATGTTGACCTCGACGCCGGCAGGTATCGAGTGCGCACCATGTCGATTCCCGGTTGGCAGCACTTGATCGTTTCGGGGCAAACATCGGCGCCGCAAACAATCCGGGCTGCCTCCGCAGGCTGGAGCAACGACGAGTTGGCGATTGACCGCCACGCGAAGCTTCAATTCGAGAATACCACCGATGTCGAGCAACTCTTTATCCTGGAACGGACGGCCTGGAACGATGAAGCCGCGACCGCTTCCGAAGTCACGGCACTACAAGTCTTCCGCGACTTGTTTGCGACTGAAGCTCTGCGGCCGGGCGAACAGATTTCGGTGGGAACGCTGACCGTGCTATTCACCGATTTGAAAAATTCCACACGCATGTACCGCGAGATTGGCGACGCGACCGCGTTCGGACGGGTGATGAATCACTTCGATGTGCTGAAGCAGGCGATCGCCGAACATGACGGGGCTCTGGTCAAGACAATTGGCGATGCCGTCATGGCTGTTTTTCGGCAGCCCTCAGCCGCGCTGAAAGCGATGCTGCACGCGCAGCAGCAATTGGCCGATCCGAATAGCGCGCAGCCGCTGACTTTGAAAGCCGGTGTGCACGTCGGACCCTGCATCGCCGTTACTCTGAATGAGCGGCTGGATTACTTCGGGTCAACGGTGAACCTGGCGGCGCGGCTGGAAGGACAATCGACCGGCGAGGACATCGTGATTTCCAGCGACGTATATGAGGATCCGGAAGTGAGATCGTTCCTGAGCGATTCGGGTAACGGCCTGGTTGCGCGCCGGTTTGAGATTCCCTTGAAGGGTTTTGACGAAGAGCAGTTTGCGTTGTGGCGCATAGCGCGAACACAATCGACTAAGATATAGGTTTAGACGCCGCACTTGTGCGGCCGAGCGCGGAGCACAAGTGCTCCGTCTAAACAAATCAAGACCGATCGCGTCATTAGCGGATGGCATAATCAGATACATGCTGATCGAGACCAGAGACGTAACGCGTACATACCAGATGGGAACCAACCAGGTGACGGCCCTGGATCATGTCTCGATCGGTATCGGCGAAGGCGAATTCGTTTCAATTCAGGGAACATCAGGGTCAGGCAAGTCGACCCTGCTCAATCTCTTGGGCGGATTAGACCGGCCCAGCAGTGGTGAAGTATTCTTTGATTCGCAGCCACTTGGTCCATTGAGCAAGAAGCAGATGGCCCGTTATCGCCGGCACTCCGTCGGCATGATTTTTCAAAATTTCAATTTGATACCGACGATGACCGCGGCTGAGAACGTCAAACTGGCGCTGGCCTTTGGCGGCATGCGCGGCGCCGAGCGACGCGAGCGCGCGGATGCGCTGTTGAATCGCGTCGGATTAGCTGATCGAAAGGATCATCGTCCTTCGGAAATGTCCGGCGGCGAACAGCAGCGCGTGGCCATTGCGCGCGCTCTGGCAAACAGCCCACGCGTCCTGCTTGCTGACGAACCGACCGGCAATTTAGACTCAACGCGCGCTCGGGAATTGCTGGTGCTGCTGCGCGAGATGGTCGAGCGCGATCGCCTGACGGTCCTGCTAGTTACTCACGACCACGAACTGGCGAGCAGCTATTCCGATCGAATGATCATGATGAAGGATGGACGAGTCAGTGGGCAGAATCAGTGGGCAGTGGGCAGTGAGCAGTGGGCAGTGGTCAGTGAGCAGTGAGCAGTGAGCAGTGGGCGGTGAGTAGGTTTGTTCCAATATGCGGTGTAGCTCTGTATTTGCAGTTAAGAAAACGATCACTGCTCCCTCACTGCCCACTGCCCACTGCTCACTGCTCACTGACCACTGACCACTGACCACTCTGAGGTTTTCCTATGTCGACACCAACGCCCCGGGAAATGACTTTGGATGCAATTCGGTCCGTGCCGCTGTTTGGTTCGCTCGACGATCAGGCGGCGGCGGAACTGCGCGACTTCCTGCGCACGCAGGACAAGGAAGGCGGCACCACGCTCTTCTCGGCCGGTGATGCCGGCGACGCGATGTACCTGATTGAAAGTGGCCGCGTGCGTATTTCGGTGACGGATGCCGATCAGCGGCAAATCGTTTTGGCCGAACTGGCGCAGGGAGACTTTTTTGGCGAGATGGCGATCATCGACGGTAAAAATCGCTCGGCGTCGGCGACGATTCTCGAAGATGCCCGGCTGGCGGTGCTTTCGCGCGAGAATTTCCTGCGCTTCATTCGTAACAATCCTACCGTCGCGCTCGAGATGCTGAGCGCCACCTTCTCACGACTGCGTCACACCGACAAAATGCTGCAGCAGCGCGTGTCTCGCAACGTCAACGAAGAGCAGGACAAGCGCATGACGATCTCCGATCGCGCGGCTGACGCGATCGCCGAGTTCGGTGGCAGTTGGAAATTCATCATTACGGCCATCGGCATCATCATCGCCTGGATCATTTTCAATTCGTGGGTGCTGGTGAAGGGTTTCGATCCGGTCCCGTATCAGATGCTGAATCTGGTGATGGGAATCATCGCGGGTTTGCAGGCGCCGATCATCATGATGTCGCAGAACCGGCAGGGCTCGAAGGATCGTATACGCGCGGACCTCGATTACCAGGTGAATCTGAAGAATGAAATCGCGCTGAACGAGGTGTTGCGACGACTGGACGTGTTGGAGAGCGAGCGGCTGCCGCTGCTATTTGCACAACAGAATGAGAGGCTCGACGAGTTCAAGCCGTCGTCGGCGAAGGCGAATAATGCTTAGGGTTAGAGGTTAGAGGTTAGAGGTTAGAGAGCTTAGGTTTTAGAGCTTAGAGCTTAGAGATAAGGGAATGAAGATTTGCGGGTAAGGCGATTA
>DATANL010000434.1:0-6376 GCA_036266295.1 Pyrinomonadaceae bacterium
CTCAATTGGCGCGGGCCTCATTAAAGGCGGAAATCGCGGATGCCGCCTGGGAGCTGGATAGACCGTGGTCCAAAGAATTACTGTCGATGGCTTACGAGATAACGTTTCCGGATCAAGATATTCAAAACACCAAACCTGGTAACGTCGTGGGCGCAAAGCCAAACCCACCTACGCCCTCCGATCGCGCCAGAACGGCTATCAGGAACCGAATAATACAGATTGCCTCAAAGGACAAATCCTTCGTCGATAAACTAATCGAATCGGGCATCGGTCATTCAGGCCCTTCGGAAGGCCAGATGGCTTACGCCGAACTCGCGGAAACCTCACGTCGGCTCAACGACTTAAACGCTGCGGGTGAATATATTCTGAAATCAATTGACATTGATCCGTCCCAACTCGCGGCTGGCTTCGTATTGGCCGATTTAGCTAAGACTGACCGATCAAAGGCTGACGAACTTATCATTCCCTATCTGCAACGACTAAGCGGTTTTCCTCTGTCGAATGCGAACAATAGCGCTTTCAGAGTCTTTTGGATCGTCGACAGGTTGATTTATCCCCCCGCCGATATCAAACCTCCGTCTCCGAATGTAATGAGGGCCTATGTCCGATACATCGTCCAAAGCCTGGGCAACCTCGAGCAGCGCGAACCGGGCAGTGTCCGACAGTATCGCTTCGATCTGCTGAGAGCGTATTTTCCAATGAAGGAATATGCGCCCGACCTGGCGCCGGACTTTCTTGTGTTGGAGCAAAAGAGTCGTCCGATGAACAGCAATGAGTCTGCAGCCGCAGGCGCAACGGACATTCTGAATCGACTTGAACAGTACAGAAACAAAGCGGAAGAGGGATCTGAAAAGCCGAATGAGATTCAAATCCAGCGGTGTATTACCAATCACGATTTCCAGAAGGCGCGAAGCCTGATCGGAAAATTGCCTGATTCATCGGACAGAGAGAGGCTTGGTGAAATAGTTAACTCCAAAGAATCCCTATTTCTTGTAAGCAAAGACAGATTGATTGAAGCGCGTGAACTAGCTGAAAAGCTGGGATACGCGTCAACTATACAGGAAGCGTACGTTGCGATTATTGCCAGGTCGGTGTCAATGCATAAGGATGATTGGGCGCAAGAAGTGATGCTTCAGGCAGTTAAGCAACTGAAAACCGCTAACAAAACTCTCTGGGGCCTTCCGAAGGGGATGCCGACAACTGTCGCCCTCACGAGTCGCGACATTGACCCCGTCTTGAATGGAATAGCGAGACTGACTGTGGCGATCTCTTCGGTCAGCGTCGAGCTCGCGATGATTGGGTTAAGTGAAACGGTTGCGGCTGCGAACGTCAGCGAAGTCGACACCTCACAAGGTCGGTCCGGTTTTGATATTCGAATTTTCAAGCAGCTTAGTGAGAAGGATGAGGAACGAGTCCGGTTAGCTGCCGACTCTTTCAAGGACCCGTTCCGCAGGTTGTTGTCGCTCGCGGCGGTGGATCAATGGAAGGCGGCGGATCTCGTGCAGCGTCAGAAAAGCTTACGACCGAATACAAAGATTCGATCCAGTCAGAACTTACGGTAAGTCCTAATCTGTTTCCGATTTTTTCACGGTAACGATCCAGAAAACCATAGCGCTCTGCCGATGCGTGCCGGGTGTAGCGTTCCTGATCCATTACTCAGGAAGTCCTCGTTTCGGCTTTATCCGACTTTCGTTCCGCATTCATTGCAGAATTTAGCGCCCGGAGTCAGCTCGCTCTGGCAGTTCGAGCACTTCGCTGGAAGCTGCGACGTGCCGCATTCGCTGCAGAACTTCGCGCCGGCTTGCAGGGAGGCGCCGCACTTGACGCATTTTTGAGTTGAAGGCGCAGAGACCGATTCGTTTGCGGTGTTGCTGCGCTGACGCATGGCGTCGCCCATCGCGCCGGCCATCGCATTGCCGACGGCGAATCCAGCGCCGAGACCCGCGCCCAAACCAGCGCCGCCGCTCGGGTTCTGGGCGGCATCACGCATCGCCTGCGCAGCTTCGAATTGAGTGTAACGGCCCATGTCTCCGAGGACGCCCATCGAAGTGCGTTTGTCCATTGCCGCTTCGACATCCTGCGGCAGCGAGATGTTCTCAACGACGAACTTGGTCAGTTCCAGACCGAGCGTCTTGAATTCTTCCTGTAATTTCTGTTTGCCGAACTTACTCAGTTCGTCATAGTTCGAGGCCAGATCCAACGCCGCAATTTTTGATTCGCCGAGCGCGTCAGAGAATCCGCTCACCAAAGTTCGGCGCAATTGCCCTTCGATATCCTCGGTTACGAATTGCGCATTGGTGCCGGCAATTTGTTTGATGAATTCGCGCGGATCAGCCACGCGCATCGAGTAGATGCCAAACGCGCGCAGACGCACCATGCCAAAATCTGCGTCGCGCATCATCACCGGGTTCGACGTTCCCCACTTCAGGTCGGTGAACTGTTTGGTGTTGAGGAAGTAGACTTCCGATTTTATCGGCGAGTTGAATCCGTGCTTCCACGCGCCAAGTTTCGAAAGAATCGGCGTGTTGCCGCCTTCGACGTTGTAGCGGCCCGGACCGAACACGTCGGCGATCTGTCCTTCATGGACGAACACCGCCGCCTGCGACTCGCGCACGATCAATTGCGCGCCGTTCTTGATTTCCTGGTCGCGCACCGGGAAGCGATACATCATCGTGTCCCCGGTGTTGTCGAGCCATTCAATGACTTCGATGAACTGTGCGCTCGGGCTGAGCCGGTCAAGAATTCCCATTTGGTTTGATCTCCTTAGCCTTTCTGGCCTCGATATTATACGCGGAACGACGAAGCAATGTTCAAGAGACGGCCGGGCGTGAGTTTGTCTCGGCGGCCGGCTTCCGGTACCGCGACCAGATAATGGTCAGGGCGATCAGCGCCCCGGCCGAGTCGATTAGGCTGTCGTGGATGGAGGCCGTGCGCGAGGGCACGAAACTTTGATGAAATTCGTCGCTTAGTGCATAGACCATGGCCAACAGCAGCGACAGCTTGAACCAATGCTGCTCGATGAATTGATGCGAAGAGTGGCGAAACGCGCGCGCCGCCAGCGTCGCCAGGATCGCGTATTCAGTTAGATGTCCGGCCTTGCGAATCAGGAAATGAAACCAGGCAAGGGCGTTGGGACTGGCCGACGGAAATAACCATTTAACAATCGGCAGAAGAATCGAGGTGCGTTGCGCTGAAAGAACGTTTCCGGATCCGACGAATATAAGCAGCGCCCAAACGACGAGCGGGCCATAACGGATGAGACGCCCACGCCAGGAAATGTCTGAGCGATGATTGGCGCGGCGAGGCAGTTCCGGTTCAACCATTTCTGAGTTCACGAGGGTACCCTAACTTATCGCCGACCCAAAAGGTACTTGACAGCCGGCAGCGGCGAATCCTACTATGTCGCCTGCCGATATATCAGCGCCCGACATAACATAAGAAATGACCAGACACGTCGATCCGGAATCGTTGTTGCCGCTACGCCCGTCGGTGTTCCACATCCTGCTGGCGTTGTCCGACGGCGACCTGCATGGATACGGAATCATGCAGGAGGTGGCCGAGCACACCGCCGGTCAGATCCGGTTGGGACCTGGCACTTTGTATGGAGCGATCAAACGACTGCTGACGGACAAATTGATTGTCGAAGTTGATGAGCGGCCAGACCCGGAACTCGACGATGAACGGCGCCGCTATTACCGGCTCACCGATTTTGGGCAACGAGTCCTGAGGGCCGAGGTACGCCGCATCACGAAAATGGTAGCGGTGGCGCAACGAAAAAAACTGATTCCCAGGACCCGTACCTGATTGTGAAGACACCCGCTGAAAAATTGTTTGTCCTAATGCTGCTCGCTTATCCGCGGCAGTTCCGTCGTGAGTACGGACCGCTCATGACGCAGCACTTTCGTGACTGCTATCGGACCGACGAGCATTGGCGTTCTTCCTTTTGGCTGGGCACGGTTCTCGATCTGCTGGCCGCAGCCCCACGGGAACATTTGGAGACTCTGCGCACGGAGAATTCTTCAATGACTAATCTGCAACGTAACCTTCTGGCCCTCGGCACATCTCTCGTGATTATTGTGGCTGCTTTCTTTCTGCTGACTTACGCAAGAAGTCATGAAGTCTCCTCAATACTATTCTTTGGGAAGACGCTCGACGCTCTCGTGACCGCGGGCATTCTCGGAAACCTGATCATTTTTCTCCTGAGGCTGACCCGGCTTGACCAACTGAAGACTGCCTTCTGGGCCATGCTGTCCGTAAATTCAATCTTGCTGATCCTTGCGTGGTTGATCGGAAGCCGGGTCGATCGAACCTTTAGCCTCGGAAGCATAGCGGTCGCTCATTTCGTGAGTTTTCTGTTTTGGTTTGGACTGCATTGGGCTTGGTCAAAGACGAAGACCCAGGCACTGGCCGGCTAATTTCGTTTAAAAATTGATTCGTTTGGAGGCTGCCATGAAACGCAGGTTTACATTGCAGAGAGTTGTAGTGTCTCGATTTTCAGTCCCATCGCTGTTTCTTTTGCTTTTTCTGGCGGTCGCGCTGTGCAGCCCGGTGTTGCGAGTCGCACACCTCAAAACCCCTCAGAAAGAGAGCGTCGATGCCGCCCGGCTCGCGCAACGAATTGAAAGAGTTGAAAACGGCCTGCTGCCGCCTGCGGTGCTTAAGGGCGAACCGCCGGCAAAGATGAAGCTTGAGGATCGCATGCGGTTTTACAAAACACCCGGAGTCAGCATTGCGTTGATTAACGATGGCCGAATTGAATGGGCGCGCGGCTACGGTGTCCTCGAAGCTGGCGGCAAAACACCGGTGACGGCGGAGACACTTTTTCAAGCGGCCTCGAACAGCAAGTCGCTCACGGCCATGTTGGTCTTGCGGCTGGTCGAACAAGGCAAGCTCGATCTTGATAGCGACGTGAACAAGTGGCTGGTGTCTTGGAAAGTTCCCGAGAATGAGTTCACCAAAGATCAGAAGGTCACTGTTCGCCGTCTGCTGGCGCACATGGCGGGCGTATCCGTTCCTGGCTTCCTCGGCTACCCGGTCGACAAGCCACTGCCGACCTTCCGACAAATACTGGATGGAGAGAAGCCCGCCAACTCTAATCCCATTCGTGTCGAACTAAAGCCTGGCACCAAATTTCTTTACTCGGGTGGCGGCTATGTGATCCTGGCGCAACTGATAATGGACGTGACGGGCAAGTCGTTTCCGGAACTGATGCAGAAGATGCTCCTGGAAAAACTGGGGATGACGCACAGCACTTTTCAACAGCCGCTGGCTCCGGCTCTGGCTGCGAACGCGGCCGCCGGTCATCTGCCAGATGGCAAAGAGATGGAGGGCAAGTGGTTCGTCCTGCCTGAGCTGGCCCCCGATGGTTTGTGGACCACGCCGACGGATCTGGCCCGCCTATTGATCGAGGTGCAGAAAGCGAGAACGGGAAAATCCAATAAGATTCTCTCCACGAAAAGCATTAATCGGATGTTGACACCTGAGATAGACAACGTTGCCCTGGGCTGGCTGGTGGACGGAAAAGATGACTCGGCGCGATTCAGTTTTGGCGGCTCGAACGTGGGCTACAAATCCCGCATGCTGGCCTACATGAATTCAGGTCGAGGCGTTGTCGTGATGACGAATGGAGAGAATGGCGCGGAGCTGACCACCGAGATTCTGCGCAGTGTTGCCGCCGAGTATGGTTGGCCCGATTTTCATTCCCGGGAAAGAGTCATCGCCAAAGTTGATCCGGCCATCTACGACGCTTACGTCGGTGAGTATGAGATTGCTCCCGGCTTCATCCTCTTCGTGACGAGGCAAGGAGACAAGTTATTTAGTCGGGCATTGCCGATACCTACGCCCCAGAGCATGATCGATCAGCCAAAGTCAGAGATGTTTCCGGAGTCGGAAACTACGTTCTTCGTAAAAGACGCCGATGCGACGTTCACTTTCATCAAGAATGACAAAGGACAGGTGATCCAGGTGAACATACAGCGCAGTCGTCTGTTTCCGGCGAAAAAAATCAAGTGAGGCAACAGTGTCAGAAGCCCGACCCTAAGGGAGGGCAACTCTCGTAACCAAGCTGCTCGAAGACCAGGGTAGCCCTCCCTGACGGTCGGGCTTCTGACACTTATTCGTATCTCAGAGCTTCAATCGGATCGAGGGACGCCGCTTTGCGCGCGGGGTAGTAGCCAAAGAAGATTCCTACCGCGGCTGAGAAGATCACCGAACCGACAATCGCCATCCCGGAGATGAGCGTGGGCCAGCCGAGCAGTTTAGGAATTCCGAGTGACACGGCCACGCCCAGCAGAATGCCGAATAGCCCGCCGGTCAGACTGAGCACGACCGATTCAATCAGGAACTGACTGCGGACGGCCGATGAACGCGCGCCGAT
>DATANL010000435.1:0-7388 GCA_036266295.1 Pyrinomonadaceae bacterium
TTTGAATTACATGGCCGGCCGGCGACTTCCGGATTATCGGCTGCTCACGTTGCGTTACGGCGAGCGCTTCCAGGCCCAGGACATGGACAAGGTTCAGCCCATCCCTGCCGGGTTGCTCGGACCCATCCGCTTAATCGCCAAGTCCCACGGCCCTACCTTTGACGTTAACTGATCATAATATGATCTTGCGTTCTGGTGCGGACTCTATATAATGCCCGCGTCTTTTCAGGGTGATATTCGCATCGAGGCTGAGGCGAGGTCATCCGCAACCCCTAAAGAAGAATTCCTTTGGATCTGGGCGCTGATCGCCATGCCGAGATTTCCTTCGTTGCCACAACGAAATTTCGCTGAACGCGAATTTCTTTTCAGCGCCTGTCGTCAAATTGGATCTGGTTGAGCCCGGGAGGAAAACATTCATGCGAACGATCGCAATCATCGCCGTCATTTTGTTTTCGATCATAGGTACAGTTGCCCAGACCAATAAGGGGGCCATCAGTGGGGTGGTAGTTGACCCGAATGGCGCTGCGGTGCCGGGTGCAACAATCACGGTCACGAACACCGGCACCGGGCAAAGGCAAACAGTCACGACTGGCGAGAGTGGATCGTTCTCGGTGCCATCGCTGGATCCGGTCACCTACAACATCCTGGTTGAAGCGAAGGGATTCAAGAAATCAATTCTCGACAAGATCAAAGTTGATACGGCCTCGACCACACCGATCACTGTGGCACTGGAAACGGGATCGATTTCTGAACAGGTGGTGGTTACCGCGGACGCTGCGATGATCAATACTGACAGCGGCACCACCTCGCAGACGATTACGACCCGGCAACTTCAGGACGTGCCTTTGAACAATCGCAGCGTGCTTGACCTGGCTCTGACCGTGCCCAACGTCGTGGGCGATGCCGGCAGCGAAGATCCTGGGGTGAGCGCGGATCAACCGGTGCCTGGATTCAACCTGAGTTTGAATGGCGGTCGCGCCGGCAGCACCGCGATACTGGCCGACGGCGTTAACAATACCGGTGTCGGCATCGCGCGTGCGGTGGTGAGCTTCACGCCTGAGACGGTACAGGAATTTACGGTGCAGACCTCGGCGTATTCGGCCGAGTTCGGCAACACGTCTGGCGGGGTCATCAACGCCACCACGAAATCAGGCACGAACAATTTCAACGGCGTCGCGCTCTGGTATCATCGCAATCCGAAATTCAATGCCACGCCGTACACCATCGGCACGGCGCCGCGGCCGCATAACAATCTTCGCTACAACCAACTTTCGTTTACGATCGGCGGTCCGATCTTTCTGCCCAAGCCCGGCGAAGGCGGCAAGCCTTACTACAACGGCAAGAACAAATCATTTTTCTTCTTTGCGGCCGAACCTCGCTGGCGGCAGGATTTTTTGACCGGAAACTTTCTCGTGCCCGAGGCTGCGCAGCTGGCCGGAAACTTCAACGGCCTGGTAAGAACGACCGCCGGCATTGTGCCGCAGGCAGTAGCTACGCAGTTCGGCCTGACTTCACTCGGCACGACCGCGGCCACGATCTATCAACAGTTCGTGCAATTCCAGGGCAAGCTGGTGCCGATTCAGCTGGCAACCGGCAACCAGTATTGCCAGTTCAATGATCCGCGCAGGATTCTGGTGCCGCAGGTTTATCAGGGCGTTACGCTCCAAACACCACAGTGCACTTCAGCAATCAATGCTAACCCCAATCCGAACTTGAACATCATTCCGCCTGAGTTCATCGATCCAATCGCGCAGAAGATTCTCTTGAATATGGCGCCGGCCGGCGGCTACTTTCTGGATGCCGGCAATATCAGAAACAATTCCCAATCGCGCTCAGTGACGCAGAACGAAACTCGCTACACTTTGCGGCTCGATCACAATTTCACCAGTAACTCCAAAGTCAATTTTCGCTACAGCGTCACGCCCGCCATTGGTATCCGCGCGGCCGGAAACGACATCAACGGCAATTCGGGTGTCTACAGCGACGCGCGGCAATTCCTGCTGGCCTTCAACAACATCATCACGCCGACCCTGGTGAACGATCTGCGCCTCAACTATACGCGCGGCAACTTCAGTGAAGACTATTCGCCGCAGTTCGCGATCAAGACGGGAGAGAGCTACGCCGGAGACATTGGCCTGCCACACCTGACGCAAGGCGGCATTCCGCTCTTCTTGTTGTCGCAGGATGGGAGCACCTACTCGCCCGCTTCCAACGGCGGCTCGGGCGCTGATATTGGTTCAGCGGCGTCGACCAACAACTTCAACACCGAACAGCGGTACAACATCAACGACATCGTCTACTGGACGCATGGCAACATGACGTGGAAGTTCGGCGTCGATCTCCAGGATGCCCGTCTGACCGCGACGCCATTCTTCGCGGCCTCAGGCGGCCGCTGGCAATTCCGCGTGCTCAACACTTCGAGCAACCGGTCAACCACCACGGCCAACGGCGGAAATCAAATTGCGAGTCTGCTTATCGGCGTGCCTAATTCAGTCGATCTGCGGCCTGCACTTTTCGATTACGACTATCGTTGGAAGAGCTACGCCGGATTTGTGCAGAACGATTGGCGGGTGAAGCCAAATTTGACCTTGAATCTGGGCTTGCGTTACTCGCTGCAAACGCCGCGCACCGAACAGCACAATAATCAAGGCGTCTTCCGTCCTGATTTGGCCCAGGCGGTGGCCCTGACAGATGCGCAGCGCCGGACGCTGGCGACGAATCTGGGTGTTCCCACGACCACGGCCATCCCAAGTGTCGTGCCCACGTCGGTGAACGTGGTGCCATTTGCTTTTGCCGGTCGCGGCGGCCGATCGAGATATCTGGTTCCGGTTGATAAGACTGGCTGGGAGCCACGCTTTGGTTTCGCCTGGAGCCCGAAAATGAAGGTGCTGGGCCTCGATTTCGAAAAGCGGAGTTTGGTCGTGCGCGGTGGCTGGGGACTCTCGCACGCGGTGCTTACCGGCAACAATCGATCGCCCAACCCGGACTTCGGAGGATTTGTGAATGTAGCGACGCTGGTGAATGGTTCAGCCGCCGGCGCCACGGCAGATCCGACTCAGCCGATCAGGTTGTCAGGCAATGCGCCTTTGCAGGGGACGGGCGGAGCGCTCGACGTACTTCTCGGGACCGACGCAAACGGACTGGTGTATTCGAAGAGTCTCGGAGTCCCGGCTTTTGCTACCGGCGGCGCGAACCCGAGCGGCAAAGTGCCTTATTCGATGAATTGGAACTTTACGATCCAGTTTGAGCCGATCAGGAACACCGTGGTTGAGGTCGCTTATGTCGGCAATGCCTCGAGACACCTGTTCCTGCCGTTCATCAACATCAATCCGCGCAACGTCGGCATCATCGATCAGCTCGAGTCTTCGGGACTCTGCTCCACCTGCACCCAATTGGACGCGACCGGAGCGATAGCCGATCCGTTGGGCCGCACAAATCTCCAGGGAGCAACCATCAGCATTACTCGTGCGAGTGTGTTCACGCCTTATCTCGGTTTCGATCCACTAAACAGCTACTTCGATCCTTCTGGAAATTCGATTCGTCATGCCGGATACGTTTCGGTGAATCGTCGCGTGACTCGCGGCTTCACCTTTACCGCAAATTACACCTACGGCAAGAGTATCGATACGGCTTCTGACGCTAGTCCCGATACGAGAACGCTTTCAACCGGCCAGGCGCGTCAGCAGGTTTCCCTCGGTGGCGACCTGAAACAGGATCGAGCTATCTCGACCTTCGATATCAAGAACAACTTCGTCGCTACCGGCATTTGGGATATGCCGATCGGACGTCACCGTCATTTCATGACGAATGCACCGGGGCCCGTGGATTCGATCGTCGGCGGCTGGAGCATCTCGGGTGTGCTACGAATGCCGGGCGGACTGCCGTTCCTGCCATTCATTACCGACCCGAATAGACTTGGCGGGGTCCTGTTCAATCGTTATGTGCGGCCGGACATCGTTCCCGGCGTGCCCCTGCGGAATCCTTTGTGGAAGCGTAGCTGTCCCATCGGCAGCGCCGCGCCGCCATCCGGTTGCGAGCCTTTCATCAATCCGGCTGCGTTCATGCGGCCGGTCAAAGGAACCCTCGGCAATGCTCCGCGCACTTTGGACATTCGTTCGCCGCGACAGGAGTTCTTTGATTTCTCTCTGTCCAAGGATTTTCCGTTCCCGTTTGCCAGCGGTGAAGGGAAGCGCCGGATTAATTTCCGCGTTGACTTCATCAATGCGTTCAATCATCCAAACTTCCGCTACAACAACACGGGCAACACTCCGTTTGGATTGGGGACCTTCCCGACTGAGATTACGGCTGAAGCAGTCAACGGGGTGAATCAACCCATAACGGCAGCGGAGTACAACTCCTGGGCCACCTTTAACAATCAGCCCCAGGCCACGACTCCGGCCGGCGCCGCCATCCTGTCGCAAGTCAGAAACAATGTTAATGCGACGCGTTTGGCAGGACCCGGCGGAGCGCAGACCGGCGGCTTGCCCCTGGATTTTTTCCACGTGCAGTTGCCCCAGGGCTTCGCGACGCGCGACCCGTTGTCGTTCGATATCCGAAACCTCAGCGACTTCAAGCTCTATCGGATAAGGCAAACGTACGATGCCAACTTTGGAACGTTGGCGGGGAACACCGCGAACACGCTGCCGCGTTACGTTCAGTTCGGCATTAGGGTGTTCTTCTAGAAGGTGTAGGGGCGGGGCTTGTCCCCGCCCGCCCTGCGCTCTCAGCTACGCGGGCAGGGACAAGCCCTGCCCCTACAAGACACAGCGAAACGAGTATGAAGCCTATTGTCATTCTTATCTCATTGGCGTTCATGGCGGTCTCCGCATTCGCCCAGCAGCAACCACCGCGCGAATGGATCGATCCCGATACCGGCCATCGCGTAGTTCGTCTGTCAGATGAGCCGGGCAGCGCGAGCCTATATTTCCATCAAAACCCCTACACGCCTGACGGCAAGAAACTGATTATCACTACGCCGAGTGGCCTCTCGGCGATCGATTTGTCCACGCGCAAGATCGAGAAAATCGTCGATGGCCGCGTAGGCGTCCTGATTGTTGGAAGAAAAACGGGCGACGTGTACTACACGCGCACCGTTACCAACGACAATGTGCGCACCACGACCGTCTATGCGACAAACCTAAACACCAAAGGCACGCGCGAGATCGTCAAGCTACCGCCGGCTACCTCGGTGGCCTCGGTCAACGCTGACGAGACTCTACTCGCGGGAACGATCGACGAGAAGCTGCTCGCTGATCTAAAGACGGGTAAGCCGCCCACGCCTCAACAGCAGGCGGGACGCGGCGACAACTATCCCGGCAAAGGCGAGATGATGGAGAACCGGCTCGCCGAACGCCGGCCATTGCAAGTCATCACCATCAGCACCAAAAACGGTGAAGTGAAGACGCTTTTGCGCGGGACCGATTGGTACAACCACATTCAATTCTCGCCTACCGATCCGACGCTGCTGATGTTTTGCCACGAAGGACCGTGGCATAAAGTCGATCGCACGTGGACGGTGCGCACCGACGGATCGAAACTAACGCAGATCCATCCGCGGACCATGTTGATGGAAATCGAAGGCCATGAGTGGTTCGGCGCTGATGGAAAATGGATCTGGTACGACTTGCAGACTCCGCGCAGCGAAGATTTTTGGGTGGCCGGTTATAACGTCGATAGCCAACAGCGAATCTGGTATCACCTGCAGCGCAGCGAGTGGTCTGTGCACTTCAATGTCTCGCCCGATGGGAAACTGTTTGCCGGAGATGGCGGCGGTCCGAATAGCGTGGCCGCGCCGGGCAACGGTCAATGGATCTATCTCTTCCGCCCGGAGATGGTGCGCGATCGCACTGACGGCGAACTACCAAACTCAAAAGCTCTGATTCAACCGGGAGTTTTCAAGGCGGAGAAACTGGTGAATCTCGAGAAGCACAACTACACCCTGGAGCCGAACGTCACGTTCACTCCTGACCTGAAGTGGATTGTCTTCCGCTCGAACATGTTCGGCCCGACGCATGTCTTCGCCGTCGAGATCGCCAAAGCGGACGGCGCCTCGACGGTGCAATCTCGTCCATAAAACGAGTCAGTACCATCTGCCTCAGCAGATGGGATCATGCGCGACCTTTGCAGCTCACGCGTTTGATCCATCCGCTGACGCAGATGGTACTGACTCCTTCGTTCGCGTCTACGCCAAATCAAAAACCAGCCGCGTCACCGACGCCGGCGCAAAGGTATAGGTCAAGGTAGAACCGCTTCCCGGTACCGTCGCGTTCTTCGGCTCGAGCGTATTGGGGTTCGCGAAACTATTACGTGCGTGAATGTCATTAGCCGTCAGTGTCCGGCTCTCGCCCGACTTAATCGACGCTCCGCGCATGGCGATATCCGCTTCTCGCGCATCTTTCGCGTGAGGGTTAACGACCGTGAGGACTAATTGCTTTCCCTTAAGCGAAGCTGAACCGTTCAAGCCCCAAAGACTTACAGGAACTTCCTTGCGTTGCGCATCGAGCCTGGTGAAAGCCGCCTTCGGCGCTACGAACTCTGTTCTTAAGCTGGTGCCGCCGGCGTGCGCGCCGTACATTTCGAACACGTGATAATTCGGCGTCATGAGGAACTTGTCTTCGTAAGTGTGGAAGAGCGAATGGATCGTATTCACCAGTTGCGCCGGATTCGCCATGACGACTTTCTCTGCATGCCTTTGAAACGTGTCGAGGTTGATGGCCGAGATCAAAGCGTCGCGTAATGTTCCGGCATAGGCGTAAAGATATGCAGGCGGCACGTCCGGGTCCTGCTTATGCCAGGCGCCCCATTCGTCAACCGCGAGTTTCACGCGCCGCTCGCGATCGTATTCACCCATCACCTGCCAGTGACTTTCAATCAGGCTTTCCATTCGGTTCGCGCGTTCGAGCAGGTCGTACCATTCATTCTCTGTGTATTCGTTGGCGACCTGCTGTCCGGTCGAGCCGCAGTAATAATGCAAACCCCAGCCATACAGCTTGGCGATTTGACGACTGCCTTTCAACGCCAAACCTTCAAACGCCTTCCGCGTCCAGTTCAGATCTCCCCCATTCGGCCCTGAACCGATCAACTTCAAAGGCACTCCGTAAGTCGGCAGCCAGGCGGTAAATTTGCGGAACTCGGTCGCATATTCCTCCGGAGTAAAATCGCCGCCGCAACCCCACGACTCATTACCGATGCCCCAGAAGCTGACTTTGTGCGGCGCCGCAAAACCATTCTTGGCGCGCTCAGTCGACCACGTCGTCAGGTTCGCAGGCGCGTTGCAGTACTCAAGCCACTCGAGAAATACGCGCACGTCGCGGCTGCGCACGTTGGCCGCGAGGTAGGGCTGGGCGCCGACCATCTTGCAGAATGAAACGAACTCGTCAGTCCCAAAG
>DATANL010000436.1:0-17646 GCA_036266295.1 Pyrinomonadaceae bacterium
CCTCCTCGCGATTCGTTGGGGGAAAGATACGTAGGGGTTTGGCGCGGACGTAGAGCCCCGGCTCCTGTCTCCCGGCTCCGGATCCTTATTCTTTATGGCTTACACACTCAAACGCTTACTGGTCGGCAAGGCCAAGAAGACCGCGATGGCGGTCCATGAGCGGCTGACAAAGAAGACCGGCCTCGCCGTCTTTGCTTCCGACGCCTTGTCGTCAACGGCGTACGCGACGGAAGAAATTCTGCTGGTATTGGCAGTCGCCTTCGCTTTCGGCCAGCCAAGCGCATTCACTTATGTCGTGCCGATCACGATGGCGATCGTGTTGGTCCTGGTCATCGTCGCGATCAGTTATCGCCAGACGATATTTGCGTACCCGTCGGGCGGCGGGGCGTACATCGTCGCCAAGGACAATCTGGGAACTACGCCGGGATTGGTAGCCGCCGCAGCCTTGCTGGTCGACTACGTTTTGACGGTGTCAGTGTCGATTTCGGCCGGCGTGGCCGCCATCACTTCAGCGGCGCAGGGGACGCGGTGGTCGTGGTTGGACAATCACAAAGTCTCGCTGTGCTTAATTCTGATCGCTTTCATCGCGGTCGCTAATTTACGTGGCGTGCGCGAGTCGGGCGCGCTGTTCGCCGCACCCACTTACTCGTTCGTCATCAGCTTTCTGTTCATGGTGGGATACGGCATCGTTCACTACATCATTCATCCGGTCACGATCGTCGCCGCCAACGAACAACTGAAACTTGCTGAAGGTTATCATCTTCAACCTCTCACATGGTTCCTGGTGTTGGGAGCTTTCTCGAACGGCTGCGTGGCCCTGACCGGGACCGAAGCGATCTCAAACGGCATTCCGGCATTCAAACAACCCGAATCAAAGAACGCCGCGACCACCCTGGCATGGATGGCCGCGCTGCTGGCGGCCATGTTCATCGGCACCAGCGTGATGGCCTATCTTTACCGCGTTCATCCCAGCGAAAATGAGACGGTCATCTCGCAATTCGCGCGCATCATCTTCACCGGCTCGATGGGTTGGTTCTATTACATCATTCAGGGCACGACCGCGTTGATTTTGATCCTCGCGGCCAACACTTCGTTCGCCGACTTCCCTCGCCTGGCGAGCCTGCTTGCCCGCGATCGGTTTCTGCCCAGGCAGTTCGCCACGCGCGGTGACAAACTGGTCTTCTCAAACGGCATCATTATTCTCGGTGTGTTCGCCGCCGTTTTGGTGATTGCCTTCGCGGGCGACACGAGCAGGCTGATTCCGCTTTATGCCGTCGGCGTTTTTCTCTCTTTCACCTTGTCGCAAACGGGCATGGTGCGGCATTGGATAAAGGCAGGACGAGCGCTGAAAGCGGCGGCGGCCAATCCTGACATTCAGGAGCGAGGTGACGCGAAAACTGATTACAAAATAAACGCGAGGGAAGCTCACCAGGCCAGGCACTGGAAGAAATCGATTCTCATCAACGGTCTGGGCGCCTGTGCGACGCTCGTCGTGCTCATCGTGCTCGTGCTCACCAAGTTCGTGCACGGCGCCTGGATCGTGGTCGTGCTCATCCCGCTGCTCGTCGCCTTGTTCCGCGCGATTCATCGCCACTATCTCGACGTGGCCCGGCAATTAACGACGGAAGGCGCGCAGAAAGTCCGGGCCATCGAGCATGAAGTGGTGGTGCCTATTTCCGGCATCCATCGCGGCGTGTTGCAGGCACTGGAATACGCGAAAGCCATCGCGCACGGCCACGTGACGGCGATTTACATTAACGTTGATGACGAAGCTACGCAGAAGCTGCGTGAGAAATGGAGCGGCTGGGTGCAAGGCGTTGAGTTGGTGGTGATTGCTTCGCCGTATCGATCTCTGATCGGCCCTTTGACTCGCTACATTGATCGAAGGCTGACTTTGAATCCGAACAAGGTAATCACCGTGGTGCTACCCGAATTCGTGCCGGCCCGATGGTGGCATCATCTACTGCACAATCAAAGTTCGCTGATGCTCAAAGGCGCGTTGCTGTTCAAGCCCAACGTAATCGTCATCAGCGTGCCCTATCATTTGACCTCGGACAAGCCGGCGAACGGTAAGAATGGCGGGAACGCGCGGGATTCGTCAGGGCCCGCTTAATTTGGAGTGCGGCGACTTGTCGGCGCTTTTCCTGGCGCCAACCAAAAGCGGCGACAAGTCGCCGCACTCCAAAAACTATTCTTGCGGCACGGTCTTGACGCCAACTGATTTCACGATCTTCTCGCGATAGCGCCGCGCTTCGGCCTTGATTGTTTCTTCGTTGAGCGTGAGCAGTTTGCGATCGCGCATGACGACCCGGCCTTGGATGATTACCGTGCGTACGTCATCGGCCTTCGAGGCATAAACCAGATCGGAGTAGATGTTGTACCAGGGCACTTGATTCAAGTCGTCAAGGTCAACGATCACAACGTCCGCGCGCTTCCCTTTTTCGATCGAACCGATCTCCTTTTCCAGGTGTAACGCGCGCGCGCCACGAATGGTGGCCAGCTCGAATGCTTCCTGGGCCGTGACCACCTTAGGGTCTTTGCTGATGAGCTTGTGAAGTTTCGCCGCTGTGTCCATCTCTTCCCAAAGATTTAGATCGTTGTTGGAAGCAGCGCCGTCCGTTCCCAGCCCGACCGGCAGGTCGTCCTTCAGCATTGCCGGCACCGGCGCGACGCCGGAAGCCAGTTTCATGTTTGACTGCGGATTATGAACGATGCCCACGCCGAGCTTCTTCAGCAACGCAAGCTCTTCGTCGCTGGGCCAAACCACATGAGCGGCGATCACGCGATCGTTGAGGAAGCCGAAGCGGTTTAGATAATCGATCGGGCTGGCGCCTTTGTCTTTGATACTGTCATCGACTTCGCGTTTGGTTTCGGAAATATGAATCACGATCGGAGCGCCAGTACGATCAGAGAACTCGCGCACAGCTTTCAGGTGATCCTGTGAAACCGTGTAAGGCGCATGAGGCGCGATGGCCGGAACGATGAGCGCGTTACCTTTCCAATGCTTCACAAAGCGATCGACGTAAGCCATCGCTTCCGCATTTGTTTTGTTATCAGCAACCGGAAAGTCGATGACCGTCTCGCCGAGCACTCCGCGCATGCCGGCCTTGAAGGTTTCATCGGCGATGGCATCTTCGAAGTAATACATGTCGCAGTAGGTCGTGGTGCCGCTGCGAATCATCTCAGCCAAACCCAGCCGCGTGCCGACGCGCACGAAGTCCTCAGTGACGTTCTTCGCTTCCGCCGGAAAGATGTATTTCGTTAGCCACTCCTGCAGATCGAGATCGTCGGCGATGCCGCGGAACAAAGTCATCGGCACGTGCGTGTGGCCATTGATGAGCCCCGGAATTACAACCTTGCCCTGCGCTTCGATTACCTGCCGCGAGCTGTAGTTGAGATCCATGAGCGCGGCGGTATCGACGGCCACGATACGGCCGTCTTTGATCGCGATGCCGCCGTCTTCAATCACACGGCGAGAACCGTCCATCGTCACCACAGTCCCGCCTCGGATGATCAGGTCCACAGGTATCTCTCTGCGTTGGGCCACGGTCGGAATAATCGACGCACAAATCACGAAGGCAGCAACAACGAATTTCGCGGATGCGAATCTGTTCATCGCACTCTCACTGGGCGCCGCCCTGCAAAAACCTGGCGTCGAACGCCTTCGGCAAAAGCTCTCTGATATCGACGACTTCACTCTGTCCCTTCAGATTCGCCAGAGTGATCCTGGCGTCCTTGGTGTATTCCCAGATAATCTGGCGGCAAGTGCCGCACGGCGGAGTCAACTGTTCGGTGTCCACCACGATGACGAGATCGGTGAACTCGCGTTCACATTCCGACAGCGCCTTCCAAATCGCCACGCGCTCGGCGCAGACGGTCAAGCCGTAACTCGCGCTTTCGATATTGCAGCCGGTGTAGATCTTTCCGGCCGGCGTGCGCAGCGCCGCGCCCACCAGAAAATTCGAGAAAGGCGCCAGCGAACAGTTACGCGCTTTCTTCGCTATGTCGATCAAAAGATCAGTGTCGCTCAAATCTGGCCTCCAACTTTGATGTCGCGGGCCAGCCTCTCGCGTATTTTTCCGCTTATCAAATCAATGCTCACAAGATTATGACCACCCTCAGGAATAATGACGTCGGCAAAACGTTTGGACGGTTCGACGAATTGCATGTGCATCGGCCGCACCGTCGCCGTGTATTGATCGATCACCGAATCAAGCGTCCGTCCGCGCTCGGCGATATCACGCCGCAAACGGCGAATGAAACGCAGATCGTCCGGCGTATCGACGAAAATCTTAATGTCCATCTGCTCGAGCAGACGCGGCTCGGAAAAAATCAGAATGCCTTCGACGATGACGATGGCTTTGGGTTCGACGCGCGTCGTCGCCGGCAGACGCGAATGGGTCCTGAAATCGTAAATCGGAAGCTCAACCGGCTCACCTGCATTCAGTTTCTTCAGGTGGTTGATCAGCAGTTCGTTGTCAACCGCATCGGGGTGATCGAAATTTGCCGCGTTGCGATAGTCGAGCGGCATGTCCTTCAGATCGCGGTAGTAAAGGTCCTGCTGAATGAAGACGACTTCATCGGCGCGCACCGTTTCGAGAATCCGATTCGCTACCGTGGTCTTGCCTGAACCTGTGCCGCCGCAGATGCCGATGATCATCGTGGTCAGTGATCAGTAATGAGTGGCCCGGTGGCCACTATTCCAGTCTCGCGATAACTCTTCTCAGCAACTCGGTAAACTGCGCGCGCACGCGCTTCCCAATTTCCATGACCTGACTGTGATCAATCGGCCGGTTTGAAACTCCGGCGGCCAGATTCGTGATGCACGAAATTCCTATCACCGACATGTCCATGTGCCGCGCAACGATCGCTTCGGGGACCGTGCTCATGCCCACCGCGTCGGCCCCCAGCGTTCTGACCATGTGAATCTCGGCCGGAGTTTCGTAACTCGGTCCCGAGAGCGCGGCATACACGCCGCGCCGCAACTCGATATCCATGGCGTTCGCTTCCTCGATCACGACACTCTGTAAACCAGGATCGTAGGTCGAAGTAAGATCAGGAAAGCGCGGTCCGAATCGATCTTCGTTCGGGCCAATCAAAGGATTTGCGCCCATCAGGTTGATATGGTCGCTGATGATCATCAGCGAACCGGGCGTCAACTCGGTATTCAGCGAACCCGCAGCGTTGGTCAGAATCAACGTCCGCACGCCGAGCAACTTCAGCACGCGCACCGGGAACGTGACCTCGTCGAGCGAGTAACCTTCATAAAAATGAAAACGTCCCTGCATCGCGGCGATCGGCACGTCGCCGGCCTTACCAATCACCAGTTTACCCGCGTGTCCTTCGACGGTGGCTTGCGCAAAGCCGTGAATTTCTTTGTAAGCAATGGCGGTCGCATCGGTGAGTTCATCTGCAAACGCGCCGAGACCGCTGCCCAGCACGACCGCAACCGTGGGCGTCGTCTTGGCGTGGGAACGAATCTGTTCCGCGGCGCGTTGCGCGCGGTCGAATTGGCTGCTCGGATTTAGTTTTGCTGACATGAATTTGGCTTACGACATTACAACATTAACACACGCCGGATGTCACCTGTGACGACGGACTATGGTTGCTAAATTCAGTGTCGCGACCCGAACGTTTGGCCAATACCGACAGACTTCCGTCTGCCCCAGAATCACAGACTAAAGTCTGTGCTACTTATCTTTCCTTTTGGTATGGGGTTCCGAGGGCTTTCGGCGCGCGTGACTGACCGATGAAGCCGGCCAGCACGATGATCGTGACGATGTAAGGAATCATCTGAATGAATTGCACGGGAATATCTTCAGCAGGACTCCAGGGAAGTTTCGCGACGCCCTGCATTTGAATCGTGAGCGCGTCGGCAAAACCGAACAGCAGACATGCGAGCATGGTCTGGACCGGCCGCCACTTTCCGAAAATCAACGCCGCCAAAGCGATGAAGCCGCGACCCGCCGCCATATTCCTGGTGAAGAGCGACGATTGTCCAATCGAAAGATACGCGCCACCGATCCCGGCCAACGCGCCCGAGAGAATTACGCCGAGATAGCGGAGCCGATTCACTCCCACCCCGGCCGCATCAGCCGCTTCGGGGTTCTCGCCGACTGCCCGCAGCCGCAACCCAAAAGGCGTCTGATATAAAACATAACGGGTTACCAAAACCACGATCAGGGCCAGCAGCGAAATGATCGAAACGTCGGTGAAGATGCGCCACGCCGGCATAAACGGCACAAACCGCGACAGCACCGGCAGCAGATTCTCCTTCGGAATTTGCGGCGTCGAACCCGATGAGAGAAACAACGCGCCGCTTAACACGGCGGGCAGGCCGATGAAAAGGATGTTAATGCCGGTCCCGACCACGACTTGATCCGCTTTGAAGCGAATGCAGGCGAGCGCGTGGATTCCGGCGACCACTGCGGCCGCCAGCATCGCGGCGGCCAATCCCACCCACGGATTGTGCGCATAAAAAGTGACCGAGGCCGCCGTGAAAGCGCCAGCCAACAAGAGCCCTTCGAGCGCGATGTTGATGACTCCCGATCTTTCGGAATACAGACCGCCGAGCGCCGCCAACACCAAAGGGGTCGACAGGCGAATCGTCGAGAACAGCAGCGAGAATGTAAATATTTGCCGCACAGTTTTCTGTCCGCGTAGCGGACAACTGACAATAGCCCAGCACTTTAGTGCTGGGGTTCACGATCAAGAATTATCCGAGCCCGCGGAGCGGGCGACAGACGACTTGTCCAGCTTCTGCCGTCCGGTTCGCGGACTTGAAACAGCCCTGCTCCGTTTCCCAGCGATGAATCGCTGGGCTATTTCCAATCGTCCCCTGCGCGGACGAAAACCTAAATCGAAACAACATCAAATGCGATCTCAGACTTTCGCTTTCTTCATTAATCCAAACTTCTTGCCGGATCCAAAAATCGCCTCGGGCCGCAACGCCACCAGGATGATCACGATTCCCTGGAGCATGTCGACGATGTCCTTCGACACGTGCAGAGTGAATGCGTCAACAAAGATTCCGCCGCGCAGAAGGATCGCAAACAAGATCGCGGCCAGAAAAACTCCCACCGGATGATTGCGGCCGAGCAGCGCGACCGCAATCCCGACAAATCCATAGTTCGCCGAGAACCCGTCGTAGTAACTGTGCCGGTAACCGAGTACTTCGTTGATGCCGACCATGCCCGCCAAGCCGCCGGAAATGGCCATCGCCAAAACGATCTGCTTGCGAATTGAAACTCCGCCGTACTCCGCCGCCGAGGGATTCGCGCCGGTGGCGCGCAGCTCATAACCCCACTTCGTCTTCCACAGGAAAATGTAAACCAGAATGCAAGCCAGCACGGCCAGGATGAAAGCAAAGTTCAGCGGGATGCGTTCAGGAAAACCGGGAATGTATCGGCCCAGCGTCGGCAAGTGTGCCTGCGGGCTGATCGGCGCCGTTTGCAAGATAGGATCGCCGGGGATCTTGTAGCGATACTGCGTGAAGTAACTGAGCAGCGCGACCGCGATGAAGTTCAACATGATCGTGTTGATAACTTCGTGCGATCCGAATTTCGCCTTGAGCACGCCCGGGATACCGCCCCAGATCGCGCCGGCCGCAATTGCCGCGATGCAGCACAAAGGCACGAGCAGGAAAATCGGCAGATGCATGAAGGGAGTGATGGCCGTGTTGCCCGGATCCTGTGCGCCAAATTTGAATCCGACCCAGGCTGCCGCAAACGCCGCGACATAAAGCTGGCCTTCGGCGCCAATGTTCAGCAGCCCGCAGCGGAAAGCGACGGCCACGGCGAGACCCGTGAAGATCAAAGGCGTCGCATTGAAGAGCGTGTAGCCGATTCCGTCGGGCCATGAGAACGCGCTGCCGATCAGAAGCTTGTACGTCTGCCATGGGCTGTCGCCAATAATCCAGACGACAATACCGCCAATGACAAATGCTGCCAGGACGGCGATGAGTGGAAACAGAATTTCGCGAACGTATTTCATTTATCGATGACCGCCTGTCATCATCAATCCAATATCTTCGTTGCTGGTCGTCTTCGGATCGACCTGGCCGGCAATGGCGCCGTTGTGAATTACCAGCAAACGATCCGATAACGCGGTGACTTCTTCCAATTCCGCGGACACCAGAAGTACGGCGCAACCTGCATCGCGCAGCGCGACAATCTTACGGTGAATGAATTCAATCGCGCCGATATCGACCCCGCGTGTGGGTTGCGATACCAACAAAAACTTCGGCGGCAGTCCGAATTCGCGGCCGATGATCAATTTCTGCTGATTGCCGCCGGACAGTGCCCGCGCGAGCAAAGCAGCATTCGGCGGACGCACGTCAAAGTCGCGAATCACCTCGGCAGTGCGGCGCTGAATTCCCTTCTCGTCGAGGAAGATGCCGCCGGCGGAAACGGCGGGCCTGCGATAATGCACGCCGAGAATCGTGTTCTCAGCCAAACTGAAATCCAGCAGCAGACCGCGGCGGTGCCGATCTTCGGGAATGTGGGCGATGCCCAACTCTTTTCGCTGTCGCGCGTCAGTGCGGGTAATGTCCTGCCCTTCGAAGGCGATCGAGCCTGAGATGTGCGACGAAGGAATCAAACCGGCGAGGGCCTCAATCAACTCAGTCTGACCATTGCCTTCAACGCCGGCGATGCCCACGATCTCGCCGGCCCTTATTTCGAGCGACACGTTATCGACGCGTTTCGATCCGTCGCGGCCGAGAATTGTCAGGTCCCTGGTGCTGAGGACCGGGGCGCCGGGTTTCGCATCAGGCTTTTCGACGCGCAGCAGCACTTCACGCCCAACCATCAAGCGCGCCAGTTCGGCCGCGTTCGTCTCGCTGGTTTTCACGTTGCCAACGACGCGCCCGTCGCGCATGACCGTAACGTCATCTGAAATGGCGAGCACTTCGGAAAGCTTGTGCGTGATGATGACGATGGTCTTGCCCTGTTCGCGCATGCGACGAAGAATGACAAAGAACTCTTCAACTTCCTGCGGCGTGAGCACCGCGGTGGGCTCGTCGAGAATCAGCAACTGCGCGTGACGATAAAGCGCTTTCAATAGTTCGACCCGTTGCTGCTGACCGACGGACAGAGTTTCGATCGTCGCGTTCGGATCGACGGCCAGCTTGAATTCGTCGGACAGCTTGCGAATTTCCGCCGCCGCTTTTTTAAGATCGAGCGAAGCCGCGCTGCCTGGCTCTGATCCAAGCACAATATTTTCCGCCACCGTCATCGGCTCAACCAGCATGAAGTGCTGATGGACCATGCCGATGCCGAGCGCAATCGCGTCATGCGGACTGCGAATATCACGTACTTGATCACTAACCAGAATCTCGCCTTCGTCCGCGGTGTAGAAGCCGTAGGCGATGCGCATCACCGTCGATTTTCCGGCTCCGTTTTCTCCGACGATTGCATGAATCGTGCCGGCCGGCACTTTGAAAGAAATATGATCGTTCGCCAGCACCGCGCCGAAACGTTTTGTGATGTTGCGGAGTTCGATCATTCGTTTGAAGAGGTTAGAGACTAGAGGTCAGAGGTTAGTGAACGCATCAAGCCGTTGATGATCCGCCCGATCTCTGTAACCTGTCGATTAATCCTTTCGTGTTGGCTAGCCGTGAGATAGTTCAATCGAAGCGCCAATTCCAAATGGGTATCAAGCTCAAGAAGAGAGCCTCTTGCATTTCCTAGAAACTGACTAAATTCCGACTTTGATCGACGTCCTTGTCCCTCCGCAATGTTTGCCGGAATTGAAACAGATGCGCGACGCATCTGACTCGTAAGTCCGTAGAGTTCATGGTTGGGAAAGGAAGCCGTCGCTTGGTAAATTAGCACGACCAAATCCATAGCCTTCTGCCAAGCTATGAGATCCCGATGGCTTTTTATTAAAGCTTGGGCGGTAGCCATAAGTCATCCTTGATAAAAACCGCTCAGCCAACTCATGACGCACACTGACGCCGCGTGCGTCCGGCAATCTGTTCCACACCGCTTTCAAAACGGTACGGAGCAATCATATGAAACGAGAAGGTTTCCGAATCGTCATCTGGGCGAAGTTTGAGGTCTCGTCGCACAGCTAGGACAAGTTTAGTTAGAAGCCTATCGTGTTCCGCAACGTCGACTTCGGCGTACGGCAACCGCGTAATTTCCTGATACGCGTGTAGACAATCAATAACCTCTTGAGACGCAAATAAGCCGACCGTGTTGAAGGCAATGCAATATCGCGCCCTCGCATCACGCGACACATCTTCACCTATGGTTTCAGCCAATACCGCAAAATAGTCCTTGTAATGAGTGAGCTTTTCTCGTCGCCATTCAGCTTCGCGTTCACGCTGCTTTGTTGTGTAGTAAGTAAATGCTGCGACAAGGATTGCCGTAAGAGATGAAATCGTTACGATTATGAAATTCGCGCCCATTAAAATACTCGAAGATCTCAATTCCGACTAGCCTCTAACCTCTAATCTCTAGCCTCTATTGCTGCATCCTGTCGACCACCTTGATTTGGCCCGAAACAATTTTCTGCTTCGCGTCTTCGGCCGCTTGTTTCATTTGCGGCGAGACGAGGCTCTGATTATTCGTATCGATCACGTAACCAACGCCCTCGGTGTCCAGGCCAAAGACGTGAAAGCCGCCTTTGAACTGATGATTCACCACGTCCTTCACAATGTCATAGACGGCGTTGTCGACGCGCTTGACCATGCTCGTGAGCACAAAGCCGGGCTTGACCATGTTTTGATTTGAATCGACGCCGATGACGAAATGGGTCGCGCGACCGTCCGCGTCTTTGCCGGATTGTTCGACCGCATCGAAAGCGCCCAGACCGGAATTGCCCGCGGCGGTAAAGATCACGTCGGCGCCTTTGCTGATTTGCGCCAGCGCGATCTCTTTTCCTTTGCCCGGATTGTTCCAGGCCGCGTCAGTCACGCCGACGTAGTTCTGAATGATGCGGATGTTCGGATTGACTGCCTTCGCGCCCTGTTCGTAACCGCCTTCGAACCGATGAATCAACCCGATGTCCATCCCCCCGAGAAAACCTATGGTGTTGGTCTTCGTGGTCATCCCGGCCAGCAAACCCACGAGGTAGGAACCTTCATGCTCTTTGAAGACCAGCGACGCTACATTCGACTTCGGCGTTTTGCCGTCTGCTTCAAAGATGACGCCGTCGATAATCGCAAATTGGATGTTGGGATAATCGGTCGCGACCTTTTGCATGATCGGTCCCTGCGCAAAGCCGATGCCGATCACCAGGTCGTAATTGCGTTCCGCGAAGGCGCGCATGGCCGGCTCAATCGAAACGGGATTGCCGGGTTCGACGTCGCGAACCATCACATTCAATGGCGGCTTACCGCAGCTCGTCTTGCCATCGGGCAAGTTGCCACTCTCCGCGCACTTCACACCGTTCCAGGCGGCCGCATTGAAAGACCGATCGTCCTTGCCGCCGATATCGAAAACTATGCCGACGTGGATTTTTGATTTGTCATCGGCGCCGTAGGAAGACCGATTGCAAGCCTGGCCCGCGAACACGAGCGCCGATAACAGCAGCAGGGTTACGAAGAGCTTTAATTTCATCGTTGCCTTATTCCACGACTTCCTTGATCAATGACAACTCCGGCGGACGATCTTCACTGACTGAATAAGCTGATTGAATTCGCGCGGCCGCCGTTTGTCCATGCGTGGCATCGTCACAAAACACTCGACCGATGAGAGCTTCCGGCTTCAGCTCGTCACCAATTTTCACGGCTGATACAAAACCAACTTTCGGATTGATCACGTCTTCCACACGCACGCGCCCACCGCCTGCTTCAGCGATGGCGTTGCCGATTTCTTCCGTGTCGATTGCGGCGACAAACCCGGAGCGCGGCGATTCTACCTTAAACGTCTTGTCTGTCAACGGCAGAATTTGCCGCGGCTCGTCGCAGACCCGCGGGTCGCCGCCCTGGGCCGCGACGTTGCGGCGAAAACATTCGAGCGCCTCGCCGGATTCGTAGACTCGCCTAATGCGCGCCCGCGCCTCATCGAGCGATGATTCGAGTTGGACCAGCATCACCATGCGCGCCGCAAGTTCGATCGATAGATCGAGCACCGGCCGCGCGCCCGCTCGAACCTCACCGCGCAGCAATTCGATGCATTCCAGCACCTCGACGGAATTGCCCACGGCCTCGCCGAGCGGCTGATTCATGTCCGTAATCAGCGCCTGCGATTGCACGCCCAGCGAGTTCCCGGTCTTGACGAGGGCCTTGGCCAATTCTCGAGCGCGATCGTGTTCACGCATGAACGCGCCGGACCCGGTCTTCACGTCGATGACCATCGCGTTCAATCCGGCGGCGCCTTTCTTCGAGATAATCGAAGCGACGATCAGAGGAATCGCTTCGACCGTGGCCGTCGCGTCGCGCAACGCGTACAGCTTGCGATCCGCCGGCGCAATCTCCGCCGTCTGGCCATTCATCGCGAAGCCGCACTTATCAAGCACCGCGCGAAACTCTTTCAAAGAAAGATTGACCCGGTATCCGGGAATTGATTCGAGCTTATCAAGGGTGCCGCCGGTATGGCCCAGGCCGCGGCCGGAAATCATCGGCACACAAATGCCCGCTGCTGCCGCCAGCGGCGCAATCAGCAAAGAGGTCTTGTCGCCCACGCCACCGGTCGAGTGCTTATCGGCTTTTGGCTTTGGAATGTCTGAGAAATCGAGGATTTCACCGGAGTGCAGCATCGCCTGGGTGAGCAGCGATTGCTCGGCATCAGTCATCCCTTTGAGCAGGATGGCCATCAACAAGGCCGTGCTTTGATAGTCGGCAACGTCTCCGCTGGTCACGCCGCGCACAAAGAACTCGATCTCTTCGCGCGAGAGTTCGCCGCCGTCACGCTTCTTGCGAATGATGTCTTGAGGCCGCATTAACTTTTCGGTTTCAGTAACACAATCGCCTGCGCCGCCACGGCATCGCCACGACCAACGGCGTCGAGGCCCTCGCCCGTCTTTGCCTTCACACTCACACAGCCGGCTTCGATATTTAAAGCGCGGGCCAGGTTCTCGCGCATCGACTCGACGTGTGGACGCAGCTTGGGCCGCTCGAGCATGACGTTAGCATCGACGTTTTCGATTTCAAATCCCCGTTCGTGCGCCAGCCATACAACCCGCGAAAGCAACTGCATGCTGTCGGCGTCCTTCCAGCCGGAGTCGGTATCCGGAAAATGAACGCCGAGATCACCTTCGCACAAGGCGCCCAGGATCGCGTCAGCAATTGCGTGCGCCAGCGCGTCGCCGTCCGAATGACCATCACTGCCGCGGTCGAAGGGAATGGTGACGCCGCCCAAAACCAGCGGACGTTCTTCGACGAGACGATGTGTGTCGTGTCCGATGCCGATGCGAAACATATGGAGCGCCCCGGAGCGCCGGCATCCCTGCCGGCGGTGCGCGGGCATCCTTGCCCGCATCTTCTTATCGATACCTGCCGGCAGGATGCCGGCGAACCGCAGGCAAGGATGCCTGCGCTCCGGTTAGCGCAGAAAAGCTTCAGCCATCGCCAAATCTTCCGGAGTGGTAATCTTGATATTCCGCGCGTTGCCTTCGACTACTGAAACCGCCACGCCCAAGCGCTCAACCAGGAAGCTGTCATCTGTTACCTCGACGCCCGACGACTCAAGCTGTTCCAACTGCTCATACGCTCGCTTGAGAATATCGAAGTGAAACGACTGGGGTGTCAAAGCGCGGCGCAGATGTGCTCGCGGGACCGTCCTCGCGACGCGGTTATTCTCGACCTCTTTGATCGTTTCGCTCACGCCTGCGACCAGAATCGCCGCGCCCGACTCGAGTGCTGCGGCCACGACGCGATCGATTTCATCATGCGTCACCAGCGGCCGCACGGCGTCATGCACGGCGACGACCTCAGTCTGCTCGATCGTAGCTAATCCGCACTTTACTGATTGCGCCCGCGTCTCGCCACCAGCCACCACGCGCGAAATCTTTTTCAAATCAAACTTATCGGCAAAAGATTGGAAAAGATTTATTTCGGACGCCGGCAGGACGACGACCACCTGGTCGATCTGCCGGCTCAACTCAAATTGACGCAGCGTATGAACGATGATGGGAGTGCCGTTGAGTTCTAAGAATTGCTTGGGCCGGTCGCCACCGAAACGAACGCCTCTGCCACCGCCGACGAGTATCGCGACGTTCATTCGTTACGATTCAGTGTCGCTGATGCGCGTCATCACGTTAGCCGTCTTCACTTCGCGCAGCGGCCGGCGCGTGCGCTCACCGTTGCCGCCGTTTTCAGCCTCGTCGTAAATCTTGCCGAAAATCATTTTGCCTGCCGTCGTTTGCAAGACGCTCGTGACGGCGATGTCCGCGTTCTTGCCAATCAGACGCCGCGCGTTATCGACGACGACCATCGTGCCGTCGTCCAGATAGGCGACGCCCTGGTTGTATTCCTTGCCTTCTTTCAGGATGAACACGCGCATGGCTTCGCCCGGCAACACGACCGGTTTGAGCGCATTCGCCAGCTCGTTGATGTTCAGCACATTGACGCCGCGAAGCTGCGCGACTTTGTTGAGATTGAAATCGTTCGTGACGATGACGGCGTCGAGCTGTTTGCCCAGCTCGATCAATTTCAGATCAACCTCACGCACCGACGGAAAATCGGTCTCACTAATTTGAATATCGAGCGAAGCGTTGTTTTGCAGACGGTTCAGCATGTCGAGCCCACGCCGGCCGCGTTGCCGCTTGGAAGAGTCCGGCGAGTCTGCGACCTGCTGCAGTTCTCGCAGGATGAATTGCGGAACGATCAGCGTACCCGTGAGAAATCCGGTCTCAGCGACATCGGCAATCCGGCCATCGATGATGACTGAGGTATCGAGAATCTTCAGGTCGCGCCGGGCGACCTTGTCGCTGAAGATACCGCCCAGCGCCGACAGCTCGAGGTAGTCACCTTTGGCAGCGCCCACCATCAGACCGATGTAGGCCATGAAAAAGATCAAGGCGAGCGTCAGGAAGGCCCGGCTCTCGGGCGGCACCGCGGCAGATTCCTGGCTGGTGATGAGCGTACCGATCAGATAAGCGCCCACGATTCCCAGGATCGAGCCAACCGCGGCCCCGATCAAAGTCTTCAGCGACGCGCGCCTGATACGCACCTCGAAAAGGATAATGGCGACTGCGATTGCTGCGGCCGCACCCATCGAGACCAACCTTCGTCCCGGTATCGGATGCAGCACGTACCCCGCCGTCATCAAAAATGCAGCGAATACAACTCTCAGAAGGACGACATCAAACCGCATAATTCGCGCATTCTAGCACCTTTACGAAGGCGCGTCACCGATTTCGTTTTGAAAGGTTTTGGAGTTGGATGAATCTCGCCTATGATGTGCCACGTCAGAACCATTTGCGTGAGCAAATGGATCGCAGTTCTTCAAAAGCTACCATCTCGATCCATCCCGCTTACGCGGATGGCACTGACTCGTTTTCTCGGTAGTCTCCACACCTTGAACGATTCCGAAAGGCGCGAACAATGAGCGAGCGAAAATATCGACAACGTGGTTATCAGGATTACGAACCCGACAAAGAGCGTCGCCCACAGCCGCAATCAAAACCGCACGAGCGCGAAGGTCCGCGTTCGCCAAAGATGATGGCGTACGGCGAGAAAGTTAAGTGCTCGGCATGCGGCGCCGTCGTTCAGACAAACGTCGGGCTCGAAAGTTCGTGCCCAAAGTGCAATGCCGACCTTCACACCTGCCGCATGTGCACTCACTTCGATCCCGGATCGCGCTTCGAATGCCGCAAACCACTTACCGCACGCATTGTGAACAAAGGCGGACGCAATAGCTGCGACCTGTTCGCCGCCCGCTCCGTCATCGAACGCGAGACATCCTCGGGCAAACCGACCGACGCCAGACAGGCGTTCGCGAACCTATTTAAAAAATAATTTCGCGCACCAAGCCGCAAAAGACGAAATACAGCAAAACCTCGCTGCGCGACTGGAGCGCCAGCGTCCTCGCTTGCTCTTTAATCCAGAGGAAGCAACCGGGACGGTTGCGCTCCAGTCGCTCCACGCAACTCAGGGCTTTACCACGATTGCCGGAATGTTCTGGTCCTTCACCAACTGATTAAATGCCGGCACGTCGGTCTTCATGATTTGCGAAAGCTTCTGAAGCTGCGCATCGATCTGTCCGGACAGTTCCGTGTAGACCTCGAACGATTGATCGTTCGGCGGAGTTTCGGAACGCGCCACCACGCCCAGCAGGGCCGCGAGTTTATTATTGAGACGAATCGGGAAGTTCAGCGGATCCTGGCTGCTCTGGTTCTTCGTCTGATAAAGCGCCTCTTCAACTTCTGTCAGCTTCCTGGTCAAAGCATTGCCAGCATCGACAATCGGCCGCGACTGAGGACCGACGCGCTTGGTCAAATCGTCGATCTGTTTCTTCACATCACGAATCTGAATGATCGCGTTGTGCGTCTCAGTCAGCTTGTCGCGAATCTTCAAAGACAGATCAAGTTGCTTGGCGTAATCCGCGGCCGTCGTCGTCAGACGCGGATCGCCTTTGACCTCGAAGTTCTCGGTCATCGTCTGGCCGTCCACCGTCAGCTTCACTTGATAGGTGCCCGGCACGATGCGCGGGCCCTGGGTCTGGCCCGCCCACAGAATCATTCCGGGAAAACGCACCGCCTCGGGATAACGCATGTCCCAAATAAATCGATTAAGGCCGACGTCAGTCGAGGCCCGCGCCGGCCCGCCGCCGCCAAAAAATCCTTCTTCACCGCCGCCGGCCGGTGGTTCCGGTGCGGCGCCACCCTGGCCCTGGCCGGCGCCTCCGCGCGGCAGACGAGTGGTGAATTTGTTGATTGACTTGCCGGCTGGATCGAGAAACTCGAGCACGAGATCGGTCGTCGGCTTGGCTTTCAGCGAATAATAAACGACCACCCCGCCCGCAGGATTTCTTCCAATCGTCGCCGTCGGCGGAAGTTGAAATCCGCCACCGCCCGCCATGCGATAAGTTTCTTTCGGCTTGAACAGTTTCGTTTGCGACGCCGCGCCGAATCCGCCCGCGTCCATTATCTGATGTAGCGCAGGCAGATCGTCAAAAATCCAGAACGCCCTTCCCTGCGTCGCCGCCACCAATTCTTTTTCGCGCTTGTGAATCGCGAGATCGGTAATCGGGGTCACCGGCAAATTCAACTGCATCGATTGCCAGTTCGCGCCGTCATCGAACGAAATATAGATGCCCGTCTCAGTTCCGGCGTAAAGCAATCCGCGCTTGTTCGGGTCTTCGCGAATCACACGCGTGAAGGCACCGTCCGGAATTCCATTCGTAATCTTCTTCCAGGTCTTGCCATAGTCGCTGGTCTTGTACAGATAAGGTTTGTAATCGTCGTACTTGTACATCGTCGCCGCGACGTACGCCGTGCCCGCTTCGAAAGGCGACGCGTCCAGCGAATTGATCTGAATCCATTCCGGCATCATGTCTTTCGACGGCGTGACGTTCGCCCAGTTCTTGCCGCCGTCGCGCGTTACCTGAACCAGACCGTCGTCAGTGCCCACCCAAATCGTGCCGGCCTGCACCGGCGACTCCATCACCGTGAAGATGGTGTCGTAGTACTCGATGCTCGTATTGTCTTTCGTGATTGGCCCGCCGGACGCGCCCTGCTTGGATTTGTCGTTGCGCG
>DATANL010000437.1:0-1788 GCA_036266295.1 Pyrinomonadaceae bacterium
CATGGGCGCTGCCGATTTGCTGATGATGGGCCTGTCGAAAAATGACCCAGCCTCCGACGAGGCGGCAGAGATCAAACAATCGGTGATCCGCGGTGCCGCACTAACGCATCAGTTGCTGTCGTTCAGCCGACGCCAGGCAACGCGCAGCGAGTTGTTCGCGTTGGGCGATGCGGTTCGCGGAATGGAAACGATGCTGCGGCGTTTGATCGGTCCCGAGATCGATTTGCAGATTGTCTGCAGTGCGCCGCCGACACGCATTAACGCCGATCTGGGTCAGATCGAGCAGGTCGTGCTGAATCTCGTCGTCAACGCACGAGACGCGATGCCTTCTGGCGGCCGCCTGCTGGTGAAGGTCGATGAGTTCGATCTCGACGATGCCGCCGCCGGAGCGATCGCCGAGGGCCGGCCCGGGCGTTATGCGCGGCTGAGCGTCAACGACACGGGAATGGGAATCGATGCCCAGACGCGCGCACGGCTGTTCGAACCGTTCTTCACGACCAAGGAACAAGGCAAAGGAACCGGGCTCGGCCTGTCGATCGTTTATGGCATCGTGAAGCAGAGCAACGGTTACATCACGGTGGTGAGCGAACCGGGTCGCGGCGCGACGTTCCTGATTTATTTTCCGGTCGTTCAAGTCGCCGAACCGGCCGCCGTCACTGTTTGATCAAATCGGCGGCGTCTATCTGGGTGCTGAAAAACGCCACCCTGAATTCAGAATGCCAAATGCCAAACGCAGGAACGGTCGGTATTTGACAGTTTGTATCTTGCATTCTGCATTCAGGCTGCGATCTTCAGCAGCCTGCTAGTGCGTCGCCCGGCCAGACGCAGGTCCAGACGAGTCAAAACCTATTGCTGTGTTTGTGCTACCAACAACCTGCCGATATAATTCCGCGGCGGCGTCACTCTGATGGAAAACAGGCGGGGCAGTCGATTGAGAGTTCGTTCCGAACGATCGAAACCCGGACCCGGGCGTCCCCCGGTACACACTGAAACGTGGTCCAAAGTGTCGGTCGTGCTGTTCGATCGGCAAATCTCACATCTGGACCGCCTCACCTCCCGCGCCAAGAACGGTAGGAATCTCAATCGCGCCGAGATCATCCGCGCGCTGATTGACGGATTGATTGACAGCGGCATGGACGTGACCGCCACGGTCTCCGAGGCCGACTTACGGGCCCGCGTTGCGCGTCGTCTCGGCACGCCGTATCGCTGACTGACGCATCTTATCCAAACCTCAATTCGTCTTTTCTAACACTCAGTCGCGATTCAGCGCGGGCAGCAATGCTGGAGCGCGGCGATGGTGAGTCGTCCGTTCGTAAGCAAATGCGAGTTTCAGCAGATCAACTTCGGAAAAGGGACGACCGAGAAACTCGATCCCAACCGGCATGCCGTCGTCGGCGAACCCGGCTGGAACGGTAATCGCCGGCAATCCGGTCGCGGCACTCGCCGCACAGTTGCCGCCCGCCTGCGGTTCGCCGATCTTGCTGGCGGTCCGGCGCAAGGTTGGATAGACGAGGGCAACCACGCCGGCGCGATCCATCACGTCAATCAACACTTGCCGCAAGCCGGCGTTTCTGGCGACGATTGCCCGATACGCATCGCTGTCGAGCGTTGGAACGTCTGCCGACGTGCGGAAGGCATTCTCGAGCGAAGGATGATGCAAGTGCTTTTCAAGAACCTCGGCCAACGATCGAACCGGAGCCTTCGGCGTCTTCGCAAAGTATGCGTCGAGATCGAACTTGAACTCATGGCGGATGATCGCCACACCGTCGGCTTCCTTCGGCGGATCTT
>DATANL010000438.1:0-3880 GCA_036266295.1 Pyrinomonadaceae bacterium
GATATCAGAACGAACGTCGCGACATAGCCAACAATAACTGCGATAATCCGGCGTGCCATCACCCACGTTTCAAACTCGTTTCAGTCTGCCGCCAATCAGAATGCCGGCGGCGCTCAACAACGGAAACACGAAAGGACACCAAACCGGATAGTACGCGAGTTGCGCAGCCTGCATCGAGGGAGTGTCACCAGACCGAACCAGCTTGGAGTTGATCTGCGCCTTCATCATTGCCGGAATCGCCAGCAGCAACCCGAGCACGATGGTGGCGACTGCCAGCGCGAGCGGGGCGCGTCCGCCGCGCGCGATGACCGCGCAAACCAAGCCTGCTATTGATCCCGTGATCAGGCATATCAAAAACGTGCCCGCAATCCACTTCGTAGACGCCAGGTATAACCCCGGCTCAAACGACTGGTCCTGACCGAGCACGGCGTACATGGTGACGAAGCCGCAGATATTAAGAATGAACATCAAAACGTAGCCGACGATTACTCCAATGATTGTGCGAGCCATAAAGGGGATCTCCGTTCGGAACTGGATTTAGAAAGGGCGTTTATCACAACTGTAAACGCGCAGCAAGAATTATTGTTTCGCGATGGCGGCGCGTCCGCCTCGCAGGACGTACTTCTGAATCTTTCCGGTGGCAGTCTTGGGCAATTCCGAAACGAAGTTCACTCGATGTGGCGCTTTGAAGTGGGCCAGGTGCTCACGAGCGAACTGACGAAGCTCAGCCTCGTCAACCGTAGAATCATTCTTCAGCACCACGAACGCGTGTGGTGCTTCGCCCCAACGTTCGTCGGGCAGACCAACTATCGCGACCTCCTGGACGGCCGGATGACGCAGCAGCACGCCCTCGACTTCCACCGACGAAATGTTTTCACCGCCGCTGATGATTACGTCTTTCAAGCGATCGCGAATCTCGATGTAGCCATCAGGATGAACGACGGCGGCGTCACCGGTGTGAAACCAGCCGCCACGCATGGCCTGCGCGGTCGCTTCCGGATCGTTGTAGTAACCGGCCATCACCACGTTGCCGCGCACCACAATTTCGCCCGAAGTTTCGCCGTCATGCGGGACCTCGACTTCATTTTCATCGACAACTTTTGTTTCGCCTGAAGTAATCAACTCGACGCCCTGGCGCGCCTTGATCTTTGCGCGATCAGAAATATTCAAGCCGGCGTGTTCTGATCGCGGCTCGCATACCGTAATGAAAGGAGTCGTCTCGGTCAATCCATAAACCTGCGTAACGACCCATCCCAGGTCATCTTCGAGCCGTTCGATAGTCGACGCGGCCGGCGGAGCTCCCGCAGTCAGCACGCGCAATCCGCGCGGCGCGCTCCGCCGCGCATCTTCGTCGGCATTCGCCAGTCCGATTAAGACCGTCGGCGCCGCGCAGAGCATCGTGATTCGTTCGCTCGTCAACAGCTCGAACACGCGAACCGGATCGACCTTTCGCAAGCATACGTGTGTGGCGCCCGCAGCGGTCACCGTCCAGACGAAGGTCCAGCCGTTGGCATGAAACATCGGCAGCGTCCAAAGATATCTGTCCGCGCACGACATGTGTTCATGCACGAGCGTGCCGACAGAATTCATATACGCATTGCGATGCGTAATCATCACGCCTTTCGGCCGCGAGGTCGTGCCGCTGGTGTAATTGATCGTGAGTAGATCATTCTCATCGATATCAACGGCGAGAAAATCGCGCGCACTCCCGGCGATCAGGCTCTCATAATCAAGCCATGCCCCGGCCGAGTCAGGGGCCGCGCCGTCGAGCGCTACGAAATGTTTCACTCCGGTCAGTTGAGAACGCACACTGTCGACGGCTTCAAGATAATCGGAATGCGCGCACACCACCTCGGCGCCGCTGTGATTGATGAGATAGACAAAGTCGTTTGCCGTCAGGCGATAATTAATCGGCACCAGCACGGCTCCGATTTGCGGGACTGCATAAAACGATTCCAATTGCGCGTGAGTGTTGGGCGCGATGTACGCGACCCGATCACCTTTGGCGATGCCGAGCTTTTGCAAAGCAGCAGACCAGCGATCGCAGCGATCGAAAAATTGTTCGTACGTCAATCGCAACTCACCGTCGACGACCGCTTCACGATCGCCGTAAAGTTTGCGAGCGCGACGAGCGAATTCGATTGGCGTTAAAGGAGTCTGCATTTGGTAGTAATTTGGAGTGCGGTGACTGGTCACCGCTTTTCCTGCGCGAGCAAAAGCGCCGACAAGTCGGCGCACTCCAAAAGACGGCGTGAATGTATCAGCGTAAAACGAGGCCGGCAAGCTGAAATTACTGAGGTTTGGCGGCGGCGGGTTTGTTCGTTTTGGGTGGCGGCGGCAGGTCCTTGAGGCACTGATCGGCGAGGGCCAGCGTCGTCATCCCGCGGATGGATTTATCGTTCAGGTTACTCGCCAGGTACAGCGTCCCGTCAAAATCGAGTTTACCCATTTCACGAAAGACGACTTCGGGACTGAACCCCGGCGTCTGCAAGCCGGTATAGGTGCCGAACGCTCTGCCCTCAACCTTGAGATTGATGCGATCGCCGGCGAGGTCGATGGAGGGAATGTTATTGATTGTCTTGATTACGTCGCCCAGCAACGACACCGCCCGATTCGCGTCGATAGTGCTGTAGAGATGGACCACGACCAACATCGCCCGCACTTTCACTTGTGAGTCTGACGATTTGGCAACCGTATCGATGACGTCCTGCAACATCTCGCGTACATCCGTGTCGTCCTTCTTTTGTTTAAGCGTCTCATCGGCAATTTTGGCGTAGAGATAAGCGCGCTGATCGGGCTCTTCAACTTTGGCGGCCAGCCTCCGCGCTTCATCCAACTTTTTGTCTTTGAGGAGCGTCTGCGATCGCTTGAAGTAGGCCAGGCTCACCACCTGTTTGCGCAGCTTGAGGTCCTCGAGTTTCATTGCGGCCGCATCGAGTTTTTCGATTGGCTCCGTTCCCGTGTCCGCAGCGTGCAGTACTGCCAGCGCGATATTGGCCTCGCGGTCATCGGCGCTCGCTAACCTGTCGGCCGCTTCGATGATCTCGTCAAAGGTCTGCCGGGGCGGATCCTTCATCGTGTCATCCGAGCGTTTCTGTTCCGGCTCGGTCAACATCGCCGCGATGTTTCCGCGGGCTTCGGCGACCTGCGCTGCCAGATCAGGCAGCGAATTTGCGATCAGAGGCTCGAGCCGGCTCAACGCCATGAAGACCTGGGTGTTTTCGGTCCAACGGACGCCGGCCTTTGGCGTGACCGGATTCTGGATTAATTCGTGCGCGCGGCTCAACAGCGTCGAGACGAACAATCTCTGCAGTCCGGGATTTGGCGTCAGGCCATTCGGCACCAGATAGCTTGCCCGTATGGGCATTTCGCCGATCTCGCGATTCGCGGCAAACGGATATGAGGAAAGGTAAAGAAACTGATCCATCGGCGCCGGCGCGTAGGCGTTGAGTGCTTCTGTATAAAACTGATCCGCCATGCTGCGATTCGCTTCCCACAACTTGAAAAAGAAAGATGCCGTGTAAACCGTCGCAGGGTACTGCAAGGTGCTGCGCGCGAATTTAATTGCTGACCGCTGATCGTTTGAGACTAATCCCAGCGCAATGCCCATCAGGCTCGCGCTGGTTTGCGTCGCCTCAGGATTGGTTTCGGCTTTTTCTTTCGCAGCTTCCTCGGCGGCTTTCGCAGTCGCGGCGTCGGTCTGTTCGGCGAGCATCTGTTTGATCAGTTGCTCTGCCCACGCGGGGTCTCGCCTGGCAATCGCGGTGATGGCCGTGTAGCGATAATCTATCCCGCCCACGATCATACGGCCGTCTTTCGAATCTGGCGCGCCCTTCTCCTTGAACAGCCGCGTGGCGACATCGAAAGCATCGCGAAAAGT
>DATANL010000439.1:0-4594 GCA_036266295.1 Pyrinomonadaceae bacterium
CACGTCCCGCCGACGCCGCGCACGAGCTGGGCATGGCCGAGAGTGCGGTCACCGCGACCGTGCAACACATGGGCGGCGGCTTCGGATCGAAATTCGGCATCGGCATCGAAGGGCTGCTCGCCTGTCGCCTGTCGAAAGAAACAAAGACGCCGGTCAAGCTCATGCTCACGCGCACCGATGAATTTCTGATGGCCGGCAATCGCTCAGCCTCCTGGACCAAATTCAAAGCGGGCGCGAAAAAAGACGGAACGCTGGTCGCAGTGCAAGCTACTCAATATCGCATCGGCGGCGTGGGCCAGGGCTCGCAAGCGCAACAGCCTTACCCGATCTATAAACCTGCCGAGTTTTATCGCGAAATCTACGCGCTCCATACCAACGAAGACGCGGCGATAGCCATGCGCGCGCCGGGTCACCCGCAGGCTTCGTTCGCGATGGAATCATTGCTGGACGAACTGGCCTACAAGATCGGAATGGATCCGGTTGAGTTTCGGAAGAAGAACATGCCCGATGCCGGTAATTTCTATCACCGGCAACTGGATCGAGGGGCGCGCGAAATCGGTTGGTCGAAACGCAACCCGACTCCCGGTGGCGGCCCGGGTCCGTTGAAACGCGGCATGGGTTGCGCGGCCGGGACCTGGGGCGGCGGCGGAAACGATCAATGCAAAGTTGACGTGACTGTTGGTCGTGACGGCTCCGTGTTGGTCGCAGTTGGCACGCAGGATTTGGGAACCGGCACGCGCACTTTCACCCGCGGCATCGTGGCGGAAGAACTGGGGTTGGGAATCAAGGACGTCGTCGAGCAGATTGGAAATTCCAAACTCGGCGGCGCCAATTCATCCGGCGGATCGACGACTGCAGCTTCGTTGTCGCCGTCAGTCAAAGACGCGGCCTACAAGGCGCGCATGGCCGCGGCTGAGAAATTTTCGTCCCTGCTCGGCAACGCCAAGCCGGAAGAGATCGTGTTTGCCAACGGAACCGTGAGCGCCGGCGGTAAATCGATTTCGTGGAAGCAAGCGTGCGCTGCCTTGCCGCCTGCGGGCATCGTCGCCCACGGTGTGTGGTGTTCGGATCTGCAAGCGCGCGGCGTGCATGGGGTGGTGTTTGCCGAGGTCGAAGTCGACGTCGAAACCGGAAAAGTTCGACCGATCAAAATGCTGCAGGTGCAGGACGGCGGACTGCCGCTCAATCGCCTGACCATGGAAAGTCAAATCAACGGCGGCATGATCCAGGCGCTCGGGATGACGCTCTTCGAAACCCGCGTGATGGATGCCGACCTCGGCGTGCAGCTCAACTCGAGCTTCATGGATTACAAGCTGCCGGGCACACTCGAGATGCCCGAGATGATTCCGCTAATTGACGACGACGATAAGCGCGAAGCCGTCATCGGCATCGCCGAGGCTGCCATCATTCCCGCCATCGGCGCAATTGCAAATGCAGTTTTCAACGCCAGTGGCGCGCGCGTTCGTGAGCTGCCCATCACCCCCGACAAAGTCCTGATGGCGCTGATGAAAGGAGGGCAGAGCGCATGAAAGCCTTCGAATGGATGAACGCGACGAGCGTCGCGGAAGCTGTCGACGCGCTGAAGTCCGGGCCCGCGGGAAACGATCTCGACGACACGCCGCGAGCGATCGCCGGCGGCCAGGATCTTTTGACGACCATGAAGGAATACATCACCCGGCCCACCCGGGTGGTGAATCTGAAAAGCATCCGCGGGCTCGATAAGATTCAGTCTGACGGCAAAGGTGGTTTGCGCATCGGGGCGCTGGTGACTTTGAATCAACTCGAAGAAGACGCGAATGTGCGAAGAAGTTTTCCGGGTTTGGCGGAAGCGGCGCACTCAGTGGGCACGCCGCAAATTCGCCATCTCGGCACCGTCGGCGGCAACCTGTGTCAGCGGCCACGCTGTTGGTATTTTCGGCTGGAAGAAGTTGTCTGTTTGAAGAAAGGCGGCACTGAGTGTTTTGCCGCGACCGGAGAAAATAAATATCACGCGATCTTCGGCGGTGGCCCATCGTACATCGTCCACCCATCAGACCTCGCGCCGATGCTCGTCGCGTTGGGCGCCAGCGTCAACGTCACGGGCGTTGACGGCAAGCGCACGATTCCGCTCGACAAATTTTTCACGCTGCCTGCCGGCGGGAACTTGCGCCGCGAAAATGTTTTAAAGAACGACGACCTGATTACCGAAGTCGTGGTGCCGGCATCGAAGTTCGGCGCCAACTCGACCTATTTAAAATTCAAAGAACGTGACTCGATGGATTTTGCGATGAGTGCCGTCGCCGCCGCCGTCACGCTTGGCGCCGACAAGACTGTGAGTGAAGCGCGTATAGTCCTCGGCGGCGTCGCGCCGATTCCCTGGCGCGTCGGGAAAGCCGAAGCTGCGTTGGTTGGTAAGACGATGAGCAAAGAGTTGCTGGCCCAGGTCGCAAAGACTGCCTTGCAAGGCGCCGAACCGTTGGCAAAAAATGCTTACAAGATTCCGCTGACGGAGACGCTGGTACGACGCGCGCTGGCCAAGGTCGGAGGAATCGCTTAGTAATTTAATTAACTCCCTCTGCCAAAGGCAGAGGGAATTATCGGAACGGTCAAAACAAATGGCTAACGAATTCACAGATGCTAATTCGGCATCGAACCTCGAAAGCGCTTTTTGCGGTTCTTTGCGCTCAAAGAAATTCTTTATGACTGCGGCGCTGGCGACCGACGCGGCCGATTATCTCGACGGCAGCAATCACTGCTGGTGCCGCGAGACGCAGCAGGCCATCGGTCCCGACGGCGGCATGGCCCAGCCCGATCATTGTGTGCCTGGCCGTTCCTGCTACAGTTCCGCGTTCGAAGCTTAGAGGTGTAAACTGAAGCGGGATCAAAGTGATTGTTTGTAGCGCAAGTTGTTAACTTGCGATTTGTCTGTAGCTTTAGCGGCGCAAGTCAACAACTTGCGCGACGTCTCTGGAGGTACCGCCATGAAGAGAGTTTCCATCCTGGCTGCTGTTTTGATTACCTGCGTGGCCGCAATCGCGTTCACCTCGCGGGCCGAGAATACATCCATCAAAGGCGATTACGTTGAAGTCCGCACGGCCAGTGTCTTCACTGGCGCGTGTCACTTCAACGGCGAGGTCGTGACTACCGGACGCGAAGCCATCATGGCGTGGAACTTTGCTTCCGGCCGATGGAACGGCGCCGAGCTCAGCGGGCTCAAGGCCGTTGCCGTCGTCAGTTCTGATGACAACCTGGAGAACGTAAATGCGCCGCGACGTTCGGAACTCATCCTTGATAATTCCGCGAACCACGATCAAAAAGTAGCGATGATCGGGGCGCTGAAAAATAAGTATGCAGCGACGCTCGGCGAAATCGTTTCGGTACGCAGCGCGCCGATCACTTTCAAGCACGAAGGCAGGACTTACGAAGTAGCTTCGGCCGAAGCCGCGATCAACGTCGAAGCGATGCCCAACGATCTCTGTTGCCGGCAGCCGAATCTCGTCTGGTACAGTCCGCTGGTCCAACTGTCGGGACGCAAAGTCGGCTACACCTTGAAGGCGGTTTATTCAGGTGACGCAGTCGGCGACACGTGGGAGCGCGACGGCGAAAACAGCGCGTTCTACGGCAGCTTTGCTTTCTAGTGTGTCAGCACCGGGAGCGGTAGCGACCGGATCAATAGGAATCCAAACTGAACACCTGATCCCGTCGCGTCGGGAGTTCTGACACTCGAATATGATCCGTCCCTTCCGCGGAGTTCATCCGCAAATTCACCAAACAGCTTTCGTCGCCGATAGTGCGCAGATCATCGGCGACGTTCACATAGGTGAACAAGCATCCGTCTGGTTTGGCACGGTCGTGCGCGGCGACATGTTCTACATCCGCATCGGCGATCGCGCGAACGTGCAGGACAACTGCGTGCTGCATACGCGCACCGGCGAGAAGCCGACTATCCTGGAAGAAGAAGTCACCGTCGGTCACAGCGTGACGCTGCATGGTTGTTACATCGAACGGCAATCGTTGATTGGTATTGGATCGATTGTGCTTGATGACGTGCGGGTCGGCGCGCAGTCGCTGGTGGCCGCGGGCTCGCTGGTTTCTCCCGGCACGATTATTCCGCCACGTTCATTGGTAATGGGAATGCCCGCGCGCGTAAAGCGTCCGTTGACCGACGAAGAAGTTGCGGGCCTTGATCGATTCTGGCAGAACTACGTGGAGTATTCGGCGATGTATCTGCGAGATGGTTGGTAGCGCGTTGAAGCCCGACCGTTAGGGAGGGCCAGTTGCGAGAGTAGCCCTCCCTGACGGTCGGGCTTCTGACACGTTACGCGTGCTTCTCTTGTGGCGGTTGCTGCGGTGGACTGATCGGCATCAACTCGCTTTTGTATCCGCAGCCTTCGGCATCAGAGCAGTACTTCGTGGTGCCCTTCTTGGTTGTCTTTTCCAAGACGAAAGGCTTGCCGCATTGCGGACACTTTTCCTCGATCGGCTTGTCCCAAAAGACGCTGTCGCACTTCGGATAATTCGCGCAGCCGTAGAACACTTTGCCGCGCCGTGATTTCTTCACCACCAGTTCGCCGCCGCAGCCGGGGCGCGGACACTTCACGCCGGTGGTTTCCTG
>DATANL010000440.1:0-2761 GCA_036266295.1 Pyrinomonadaceae bacterium
GGATTGCGGCCGACGCCGCGTTTGCGTGGCTTGACGATGAAAACGCCAAACCCCCGCAGCTCGATCCGATCGCCGCGAGAGAGGGCGTCCTTCATCGAATTGAAGAGCGCCTCGACTGCCTGTTCGGCTTTCAACTTCGGAATGCCGGTCTCGTCGGCAAGGCGATTGATGATATCGAGTTTGATCACGGACGTTGCCTCCGGTCTTCGGCGACCAATGATTAACTTACCACTGCGAAAGGTTGCGGCGAAACTGGTTCGGATGATAGTGAGCGTCAAACGGACGTGTCAAGCTTTAGCCAAATGTGATGGTCGCCTAATTGACTGGAGCGCAACCGTCTCGGTTGCCGTTATTTAACAAATGCAAGCGAGGACGCTTGCGCTCCAGTCAAAGGCGCTTCAGGCAATCTGATGAAACCGCAAACGAACGCAAAGCTCAAAGTTTGACAACGAAAGCGAACGACCTATAACCTCGATAACATCGAAGGATGGCCACGCTGTCACTGGACAGCGCCCGCAATCTATTTTGAACCTTATGCTTGGCAAGCAATTCAACCAGCCGCCTCCTTTCGGCACAATTCATCCTGACGATGACCGCGACATCGAGGTGCAGCGACCGAAGGACGCCGCCCGCAAGCACATGTGGCAGGAATCGCGACTGCTGGCGCGTGATCTGATTTTTGCGCTGATGGTGCTGGCGCTGGTGATGGTCTTCATCATTCAGCCGGTGAAGGTTGAAGGCACTTCGATGCTGCCTTATCTGCATGACGGCGAACGCATCTTCGTCAACAAGTTGGTCTACTATGACGACTACAAGTGGGCGCCGCATATTTATCGAGGCGACATCGTCGTCTTCTGGTTCCCTGACGATCCTTCGAAAAGTTATATCAAACGCGTAATCGGTTTGCCGGGCGACACCGTCGAGATGCATGAAGGACACGTGCGCGTAAACGGGCGCGATCTGGAGGAGACCTACCTCGATCCGCACCTGAACATGAATCCCTACACGCGACAACCGACTTACGTGAAGCCCGGATACTATTTTGTGATGGGCGACAACCGCGACAACTCGAGCGACTCGCGCATCTGGGGACTCGTGCCGAAAAAATATATCTACGGCAAGGCGTTGTTCCGCTACTGGCCTCTGGGTTCTGCGAAGGTGATCACGCGCGACGCAAATAATCGCGGCGTGCCGCCGGGCGCGAACTATCGCCGCGACGACGACGGGCCGGACGACGACGATCGATAAAGCGCATAAGAGCGGGCAGGGACAAGCCCTGCCCCTACCGTCCGAGCAACCAAATGAATGACTGGCTGAGAATGATTGGAATGATTTTCTACGCGCCGTTTCGCGGCCTGCGTGAAGTCCGCGATCACGGCCGGCTCGGACCCGCGGTGTTATCAGCCTACGTAATTCAGATCGTCTGTTCTGTTCTCATCGAACTCCTGGCCGGCAATCACGCCATCTTGAAGCCGTCGCCCGCGACCGTCAGCAACGTGCTGTTTCACGGCGTGGCGCCTATCCTGACGATCGCCATCGTAATCGTGCCGGTGATCACGCTGGTCGCAAACCTGTTCGATCGTCGCGGTAGCTTTGGTGTGGTGCTGCAACAGGAATACGGCTCACTGTCCTCCGTATGTCTTTATGTTTACTGCGCCGTCTTTTTGATCGTTTTGCTGGTCGCCGCCTTTCTGCACTTCAGTGGAATTCAGGCTGCGTACGCCGCGTCTGTGATTCAGTCGCAGGATTCGGAACAGATGCGAGCGATGATCCAGAGGTTTTCGTTTTCGCCGGACCAACTGGCGATCCTGAAAGCGCAGCTAAACGATCCGGTTTACATTTCCCGAAATCTTTTCATGACCATTCGACTTCCGCTGATTGTGGTCGGCTTTGTAGCGGCGGTCCGGATTCTTTTCCGAGTCTCGATCCTTCGGTCAATCGCGATTCTCGTGCTGGCGGGCATCATCAGTTTGCCTCTCTCGCTCATTGCCTATCGGCTCTTCGGCCACGTCCTGGGCTCGCCTTTCCTGCTGCTGTTTGCGTTTCTGCTGCTGCGGGGATATTTCAACGAGGTCGTCAGCACGCAACGCGCGCGCGCCGCATTCAAGCAAAATCTGGAAGCAGCCACGATCAATCCACGCGATTCGTCCGCGCATTACAATCTGGGCTTGATTCATCAGCAGCGCGGTGAACTGAGCGAAGCGCGTGAGCGTTTTCAACGTGCGATCGAAATCGACCCCGAAGAGCTGGACGCGCACTACCAGCTGGGCCGCATCGCACGCGCGCAAGGACGTCTGGCTGAGGCAGTCGGCCACTTTGAAGAAGTGGTGCAACGCGACCAGTCCCATTCACAGAATGAAATCTGGCGCGAGATCGGCTCGACCTACATCGCCGCCGGCCAATACGCCGATGCGCGCGATACTTTAGAGCGGTTTCTCGCGCGGCGTGATAACGATCCCGAAGGTCTCTATCTGATGGGCCGCGCCTACGCGGGTCTCGGCGACAGTCAGGAAGCCACCAGTTCGATGCAGGCGTGCATCGAGGCCGTGAAGACCGCGCCCGCATACAAGTATCGAACTGAGAAACGTTGGCTGCACGAGGCGCAGCAATTCCTGAAAGGCAAACGTCAGGAAGCAGTAGGCGGGCGCCATTGACGGACCGGTGTCGACGCAAAAAAGATTATTTGACATTTGTAATTTGAGATTTGTCATTTGTTGATTGAAGATGGGACGTCGTTTCTTCCGATGACAAATGAGAAATA
>DATANL010000441.1:0-9684 GCA_036266295.1 Pyrinomonadaceae bacterium
TCCTCTGAAAGTTCGCGTCAGTGAAGTATTGCCTTCTTCACCGCCTTTTAGCCCAAAAGCTGCCCAAATATGCCGGCGACGACTAGCGCGGCGCTCATCAAACGTCCTCCGGAATCGTTTCACGCGCCGGGAGGCTACACCGAAGGTCGCCGGTACCAACCGGCCGAATGCAAAAACCGTTGCTTTTTTGTCACCGAATCCTCTATTTTAGAAGAGGCAGTTAACCACCCTGCCCCGAACTACCCAATACGGCAACCTCGGCCGTGCCCCAACCAGGTTAGAAACACTCAGGGCCGCGCACCCACGCAGCACGATGAAAGACCGCATCAGATTGAATAAGCCTCAACTACACCAGCCATACATGTGGTTCGTTATACTTGCGGGCGGTGGTGCGCTCGTCTGGGCGGCGCTGCACTTCGATCGGTCCCAGGTCGACCTCCAATTTTTTCTCCTCGCATCCGTTACGATCATCTTCGGTCCTCGCATTGGCGTGCCGATTCCGCGAGTCAAATCCGAGATCACCGTCTCTGATACCTTCATCTTTTTGGTGCTGATGCTTTATGGCGGGCCGGCGGCGATCTTGCTGGCCGGCGCTGAAGCGTTCTGTTCGTCGATGCGATTTGCGGGTCGCTGGATCACGTGCTGCTTCAATGCAGCCCTGTTGGCGCTTTCGACGCTCATCACGGTCCTGGTTTTGAAACTTGGTTTCAGTGACGCCGGTTGGCACCAGCCGGGGTATTCGCAGAGATTAGTGCTCAGCATCTTTGTGATGGCGTCTGTGCAGTACCTCACCAATTCCAGTCTGGCGGCGTTTCGCGAAACGCTGAAGCGAAACGAAAGCTTTTTCGATGTCTGGCAGAAGCATTACTTGTGGACCTCGATCACTTATTATGCAGGAGCCTGCACCGCGGCGATCATCACCAAGCTGGTATCCGAAATTGGTTCATCGGCATTCCTGATCGCGTTGCCAATCATCGCGATTATCTTCGCCACCTACCGCATGTATCGGCGAAATATTCACGAAGCCGAAGAACATGCCAAAGAACACGAGCGCGTCAGTCAGCAGTTGATGCAACGCGAGCAGCACTTCCGCAATGCGTTCGATCACGCTGCGGGCATGGCGCTAATCTCTCCCATTGGACATTGGCTGCAGGCGAATCGCGCACTGTGTCAAATGCTCGGATACACCGAAGCCGAATTGCTTCACAAAAATTTTCAAGAGCTGACACATCCCGACGATCTGCCTGACGACCTCGTGCATATCTACCAGGTCCTCGAAGGCCAGACCAAAGTTGTGCAGCGAGAGAAGCGTTATTTGAAGCGCAACGGGCAGGAAATCTGGGTCCTGCAAAGCGCCTCGCTCGTGTCTAATGCCGAAGGTGAGCCACAACACCTTATCCTGCAAATTCAGGACATCACCGATCGCCGAGAGGCCGAGGCGAAATTTCAGCACGCTGCGCTTCATGACGGGCTCACGGGTTTGCCCAATCGCATGCTGCTGGCCGATCGCCTGCGGCTGGCGATTGCTCGCATGAACCGCACCGGCATACATCAATTTGCAGTGCTGTTTCTGGATGTCGATCGATTCAAGATCGTAAACGACAGCCTGGGCCATGGCGTCGGCGATCAGCTGCTCGTCGAAACGTCGCGCCGATTGGAGCGCTGCGTGCGCAAGATGGACACAGTAGCTCGCCTGGGCGGCGATGAGTTTGCGGTTTTACTCGACGGCGTCACGGGCCCGCATGAAGCAATTCAGACCGCAGAGCGCATTCTTGATTCAGTTTCGCGCCCGTGCACGCTGGGTGACCATGAAGTGGTGGGCTCGGCCAGCATCGGCATTGCGTTCTCGCAGACGGGTTACCAAACTCCCGAAGACATGTTGCGCGACGCGGACACGGCGATGTATCGCGCGAAATCGAACGGCAAAGCACGCTACGAAGTGTTCGACGTCAAGATGCACGCCCACGCGGTCGAGGCATTGACGCTCGAGCGCGAGCTGCGTCATGCAATCGATCAAGGCGAAATTCAGCTTTACTACCAGCCCATTGTTTCGCTGGCCGACAACCGGCTGGCGGGATTTGAAGCGCTGGCGCGATGGAATCACCCCACCCGCGGCTTCGTCTCGCCCGCCTCATTCATTCCCATTGCGGAAGAGACCGGGATGATCGTTACGCTCGGTCTGTACGTCCTGCGGACTGCGTGTCAACAACTGCGCCGGTGGCAGCTCCACGACCCGACCCTGGGCATCAGTGTGAACGTTTCGGGCAGGCAATTCGCGGATGCCGCCTTTGTCGATCGCGCGCGCCGCATTCTTGAAGACACCGGAGTTGCAGCTTCATCGCTGCGCCTGGAAGTAACTGAAAGCGTGATTATGGACAAGGCCGAGATTGCGGCCGATGCGCTCAAGTCCCTCAAGAGCCTCGGCGTGCAGTTGAGCATCGACGATTTTGGCACCGGCTATTCATCGCTCAGTTACCTGCACAAGTTTCCTTTCGACATCCTCAAGATCGATCAATCGTTCGTTTCACGCATGTGTCTCGATCAGGATTCCAAGGCCATCGCGGAAACGATTCTGATACTCGCGCGCAAGCTGAACAAGCGCGCGGTGGCCGAAGGCATCGAAGACGAACAACAACTCGCGGAACTCAAGGCGTTGGGATGTGACTATGGTCAGGGCTACTACTTCTCGAGGCCGGTGCCGGCCGCGGAAGCCGAGAAACTGATCATGCCCCAGGGTCCCGGCGGTGCTTTTGATGTTTCACCTCTGGCACCTCATGAGATCGTGGTGGATTCGTTTGCGATGTGACGCGATTGTCTCCGCGACTGAGAATCCGATCTGTCTAAGCGTGATGAGGGTTAACGGCCCACCCGTAGGAACTCAATCGTTCGAACGGGCAGTGCCAGTCGCCGTGGTCATGAAAAATAGCCACAACGGGCTGACGACTGCCCGTCGTCCTGCCGAGCCCGACACCCGGCAGAATCCGTTAAAACATTTGTAGTCCGAATGAAAACGGCAGAGCGTGGAGTCTCCGCCTCCGTTATTTGTACAGTCGTGTCCGTTCTTCCAGCTGTGAGACTGGGTCATGAATAAACTAATTCTTATTAATCAGAACTGAGACCGTGTCGGGATTTAGTTGTCGGGATCTATGTCGGGAGACGAAGTCTAACAAAAAAGTTTTGGCGTTGCATCTGCTGCCAGGGAATTCTTTGAGGACTTTCTATCCGCGGGTATTTACACCGGCGATTAGTTCCAGCGCAGCATTACACAGCCCATTTACGGGGCTTTGTCAGTGGAGTGCTCTCGCAACCCGGGCATGAACGCAGGGCCAGAGAAAACGTCGTGAGCGATCGCAGAAACTTTACTTCCGGTTACCGATTTCCTTCAGCAATTCATTTACTGCCGTTTCAAGCTGGCTGTCTTTTCCCTGCAAGCCTTCACCCAGAGGTTTCGCCACCGGAATGTCGACCGGACGCGGATGCATCTCCATCAGCTGCCCATCGTTCGCGGTGATTCGATCGAACGGCAGACGCAAGGCGGAACCGTCGATTAATTGCACACCGGAAGTGTAGATGATCCAACCGGCGGTTGGTTCACCCACGACTTTGCCCAGTCGCAGCGAGCGATAGCCTTCGGTGAAGTCTTCACCATCTGACAGGGTGTGCCTGTTCGTAACCAGGATCGTCGGCAGTTCGAGCGCGCGTTGGCCCAATGACGTGCGCGAAGGCATCATCGAGAACCCGCGCGGTTGCATATTGAAGTAGCTCTTACGCGCGAGCACGTCGATGGCATAGACGTTGACGAAGCCGCCGTTGTTGTTGCGCACATCAATGATGACGCCATCGCGCCGCTGGTTCTCAGCGTCGAGATCAATATTGAGTTGCGTCAGCGCGCCCGCGGACATGTCGGCCATGTGAATGTAGCCGAGCCGTCCGTTACTGATTTTGGCAACGTAGGCGCGGTTGTCTTCGATCCACCGGCGATAAACCAGGTTCCGTTCCGTGCCGCCGTTGATTGGTCGCACGACGACGTCTCGTTTCTGCGCGCCGCCGGCCGATGAAGCAATCGCTAACACGACGCGTTTGCCAATCTTGTAGGCCAGCAATTCGTCGAGATTGGTGGCGGCGCCGACGGCGGTCCCGTCGACTGAAATCAGATACTCGCCCGGTTTGATGTTAGTAATCGCGGCCGGCGTCAGCGGAATCACGTCGGCGATCCTGAGCGCGCCTTTCGTCTCGAATTCAGTTCGATCAAAGCGCACGCCCAGACGTCCAATCGCGGGCGCCTGCGCCGCATTTCCGGGCCCCGAGATACCCGAGTGCGAGGCATTCAGCTCGCCGAGCATCTGAGAGATTATGCGCCGCAATTCGTCCGGCGTCCGCGCTCCCGCCGCCAGCGGCGCGTACTGATCATGCACCGCACTCCAGTTCACGCCGTTCATGTTTGGCTCAAAGAAATTGTCGCGAATGTAGGTCCATGCCTGTTGGAAGACCTCCAATTTCTCGCGCGCAAAATCGACGTCCATCTCGGCGGTAACTGCGATGGGCTTGGTCTGCCGGTTATCAACCTGGATCATGTTGAGGCGGCCCGTCTCGAGGTAAAAGACCTCTTTGCTGTCGGGTGAAAATTGCGCGCTGCTTTTGAACCCGGCCGTTGAGGTCAGTTGTTTTGAGACCAGCGGATCTCTCGTCAATTCATCGAGTGGATAGACATACAAATTGAGTTGGTTGGCTACGGAGGCCACCATGAGCAGCAGTTTTCCGTCCGGACTAATCGTTTGATAACGCACATCGATGCCGACGTTAAGCAGTGTCAGTCGCCGTCTAATCAGCTCGTAATCAATCACCACAGGCTTCGGCGCTGGCTTGGCGCCTGGGCCTCGCGCGTCCGGAACCGGCGATGCGGCCGGCGTGGCGGCCGGTTGCGGTTCAGGGCTCGGGTTGGCGGGCGGTTGGCGCAGCGGCGTTCGCGGAGTCTCCTCTTTAAAGAGATCGCGGAATTGATCCTCGCGAAATTTTGGTGTCCGCGGAATTAAATCGACGCGCGCAACTTGTCCCGGCTCGGTCCGCTGGTTCGTGTCGAATAATACGAACGTACCGTCGGGACTCCAGGTGACTGTGTTGCTGTTTGAATTGGCCAGAAAGCTAATCTGTCGACCCTCGCCGCCACTCGCGGACGCGACCCAGACGTTCTTGAAACCTTTGTCGCTCACCGGAACGTAAGCGATCCATTTGCTGTCAGGCGACCAGGCGAATGGTCGATCGGAACTCAACGGCGGTCGTTCGAGATGCGCTTTAGCGACCGAGTGTTCCTTCTTCGCATCGATTTCATAAACCCGAATTTCTTCACCGCCACGTTCAAACGCAATTGATTTTCCATCCGGCGAGAACGCCGGCGTGTCGTCGCCGGCCGCATCATTCGTGAGCCGCGACTCGCTGTTCGTGGCAAAGTCGTAAAGGAAAAGATGCATCGGACCATCGCGGTCGGAAACATAAACGAGGCGACGGCTATCGGCTGACCACGCCACCTGGCTCTCCTCAGCCGGCGAGTTTGTGACGCGCGCTGCATCGCCGCCGTCAGTTGCCGAAGCCGCGAAGATTTCGCCTCGCATGACAAAAGCGATTTTCTTTCCGTCCGGCGCAAGCGCCATCTCGGAAATCCCCTCAGTCAAACGCAGGTGATCAACCGCCGGCCCCGCCGGCAGGCCGCGCCGGGTAATGTTGACTGCCGCGGCCCTGCCGCTGGCAACATCGACTTTCCACACCTGGAAATTACGCTCGAAGACAATTGTCTTGCCGTCATAGCTGATGCTCGGCCAGAGCACGCGCCCGTCCTTGAACTGCGTCAGTTGCCGGCGCTTGCCATTGAGGTCGTCGGCCCAGACGTTCTGCGCGCCGCTGCGATCTGAAACGTAATAGATGGTGCGATCGTCCTTGCTCCACATCGGCCACATTTCTTTGGCGCCGCCCTCGCTGACTTGCTGATAAGTCGGCTTAGGTCCAAAGCGCATCAACCAGATTTCGCTTTCATCGATGTGGCTGTGGCCCTTGCGCCACCACTGACTGCCGCCCAGACCATGACCGGTGGAGGCGACCATGGCGCCATCGTGCGCGGGCGCGGCCTGATATTCGTTCGTGTAGAGGTCGCCGCTGACCGGCATCGGCGTGCCGCCGTCGCTGCTCATGCGCAGAATGTCCGAGCCCATTTCCAGTGTGCTGGAAGTCAAATAAATCCAGCGGCCATCTGCCGACCAACCGTCGAGCGAATCCGCAGCGTCGTCAAAGGTCAGACGTTTCAAATCTCCCGTGTCGAGCGTCAACACATAGATATCGCCGTTGCCGGTACGCGTCGAAACAAATGCGAGCTTGCGTCCATCGGGCGAATAAAGCGGCTTTGACTCAGTCGCCGGATGCGAGACGAGCAGGTGCGCGTCGCCGCCGTTGGCCGAGACGGTCCAAATGTCGCCACCGGATGCGAAGACGATCTCAGACCCGTCCGGCGAAACGGACGGATCAGTAAAATAGGATTGTGGCGACGCCGCTGGCTGAGCAAATGCCACGCTGGCCGCCACAAATAAAAAAAGCAAAATCGCAAAATTCCGAAGCGCTGCACCAGATCGTTCGCGTTGGGAAACCATATTCAAGGGCCTTTCGGTTAATGATTGATTGAATCGGACGGGCGGCATACTACAACATTTTCAAGCCCAAAGAAGGTTTTACGTTTAGGGTCGGGACTTGTCCGATAGGCGGCACAAGTGCCGCTCTAAACGGATAGACCCAATATAAAATTTGCCGCAGGGATTCTGGAGAATGTAGACGCGAAAAGAATTGGCTCCCCACACTGGACACTCTTCGCAACTTTTTGGGCTTGGGCTGCCGAACTCATATCACGATCGAGGCGCCATCAAACTTTGTGAGCGAAAACCCCGCAAAGCTTTCATTGAAACAACTCTGAAAATCCCGGAGTATGCTGATGGCAACCATCTCTCCAAGTCTCAGACCTTCCAAACCGTCTGATCGCCAGTGCACGCCGGCAGTATCTCTTCCGATAGCGATGTTCGCTGCCAGCTTGTTCAGTTCTCCACCTACCGTTAATGGCGATCCAGTGAAAGGGCCGAGGGAGAATCCATCACTGGTAGCCAATACGGGATTTGGGATAACGAAACTCTCCTTGAAAAAAGCTTTTAAGACTGTCACGCATGCACCGGCGATACAGGCATGGCCAGCCGGGTATGATGGGTGCGTAGGTGAGCCTTCCGGATATGCCATGGGAAGCAGGTAAGTACCGAACCGACTGTGTACTTCGGCGACTGCCTGGGAATTGAGGACTTTCGCATGAATGGGATATGAAGCAGCTCCGGTCTTGTGATTATGTAGTCGACCAGCGAACGCTTCCGGGCGTAGCCTTCGGTGAACGGACCACTTTTGATACCACGCAGCATTAAGCGCGCATTTGGCCACCTTGGCCACCAAATCCAGGATGTACGGAGCACCAAACGTAGCAAATCCTGATTGATTAGCGGAGGTCTTGTAGGGGTTCGCGTCATCCAAAGCGGCCCCTCCAAAACCGATAAGAATCAAAGCAGCGTTAAGGAATGCCTGATAGGTAAAGTCGCGGTGTACATACTCTGACAGATCGCGACCGTTCCGAATATACCTGGGAGTTGGATCCAGAGTGATCACGGTGCTTGGGGTACCGCCGTTTTGAATACTTAGCCATGCGCCATATGCAGTCATGTGATCGTTGCCGACCAGGCTTACGCGATACATTTGAATAATCGTCATAGCTCCGTACGGAACATCACGCCAAAGAAATTGAGATATATAAGGACCGGTTAAGTCGCCGGTTGTGGCGCCTCGAAACAAATTATCAACGTTGACTCCCGCAAAGGTGGGGAATTGGACCAAATCTGCAATTGCGCCGGCAATTAACGCGTCCGTTCCATAATCATTAAACGGTATATCGCGGGTCAGCGCCTGCCAATAGACTTCGGTCATCTCGCCGGCTTCTTCGACACTGCTAAAAGCCGGAGGCGCGAGAATTCGTAGGTGGTGGGAATCTGCACCAACCATTTCGAACGCGAAGCCGGCCTGGGGATTTGTTTGCTTGACCGCACCGCCCTGAGGAATTGCCGCAAAATCCGAAGGGTCAGTCGAGGCAACAGCACGCAGCAATGCAGCATAGGCGTTGAGGTCCACCTCGCCAAGGGAGTTGTGCGGTAAGGCTTTCGAATAGCTGCCAATCTTGTTCGCGTAAGCTACGTCATCACCGTTCGTTGGCTGGTTGGGCGAAGGTGCATTCTTTTGGGCCAGCGCGGCCTGCTGACGCAACCTGTAGGCGAGGTTCTCTCGCCGGGAGGTATCCGATTTTTCTTCATCGGGATCGGCCAACGTCATTGCCGCTGAAACCGCTTGCGGATTGATAACGCTGGGCGCCACTGACCCGGCAGTAGCTACTGCCACAAAATTGAGAAACGTCCTCCGATTCAGCTCAGTAGACAAAATCGTGTTCATTGATTTCTTCCTGGTCAGCTTTTCGGACCTGCGGTTGTGCGCCAGCGCTTACGAATTGTCACGCGCAAAGACTCGACCATTCCAGACATAGTGTCGCGGTTTCGATTCATAACGACTCTGGGCCAGAATCTCTGCTGCTCTACCGTTTGCGTGGTTTGCCATGCGAAGAGTGTGTCCCGCGATAAATGCGATCTGCCGAAGTGATGCGCCATCGAAGGAATAAATTTGCATCGCGCCGCCCAGGCTCGCGCCCACACCCGAGGTCACTATAATCTCCGGACGGCCATCGCCTGTGACATCGCGTACCGCAAATGGAACTGCTTGATCGTCCGATAGGTTCACATAGATCAAGCCGCCCTTAAGGGGCGAAGAAGAAGTTATCTCAAAGCCGTTTGCCGTAGCTGTTAGTACCGATAGCACCAAGGATCCGTCAACGTTTTCGTTCTGACTTGCAGGAGCTTCATAAACAACAATCGTTTGAAGGCCACGATTGCCGGCCAGGTCAGCAGTTGCCTGTGCTGCCATCTGCTGCGATTCGTTGATCGGATATTTGGCAATTCTGGACGCGGGCGGAAGGTATTGTTCAATTCGGTTCAGTTGCTCAGTCGACGACCCAACCAGGGCACGTTGCGGTTCTGGACTCGATTCGCGAACCAAAGCGTCAGACGTTCTGCGGGGGGGAGGGATGCCGGGCGAACCTGGCGATTGTACTCCTGGAGTAGGCTGTAAAATCGAAGGCGGTATGGCCGGAATCGCTACCTCACCGTTCGCATGCGTCGTGGATGAACGACGGATTAATCCAACCGCTGCGGCAATGCACCCGATTAGGAGAAACGCAACAATAATGGTCTTTTTCGGCATAGAATCCTCCGTCGCTAGTTAAAGCGCCACAGCACCGTCCCGAGACCACTCACGCCGACCGCTGAGGCCGTACCATTAGCCAAATCGACGCCAGCATGATTGCTGGCGCACGAGTCCGTTGCCGCTCTCGGAACTCCACCAGTATTCCAGTAGTTGTCATTTCCTCCGTTGCAAGTGTTCGAGTTTCCGCTGCCTGGCGTGTTCGGAAACCATGGTCCAACGTCTCTAGTGGAGGTATCTTCGCCGCCTACGCCAGTCGATGGCCGTATTGTTACGTCCTGGTTACACAACCCAGTTGAGGGCAAGGCCACA
>DATANL010000442.1:0-5423 GCA_036266295.1 Pyrinomonadaceae bacterium
TCATGATACTGGCCAGGAACCAGGAGATCGTGGCGATCGAGCTGGAAAAAGCTGGTGTGCTGCAGAATCCTGGAAGCTGGCGGGATGTGCAACCCGCGCAAATCGGAAAATCGATCTCTGATTTATGCCATGATTACGATCGGCGACTGGCGCAAAGTGAACGCGGACGAACTTTGATTGATGGCCAGGGCGCGCAGCGAGTCATCGCGGCGATGAGGCGAAGGGATTCGCAGACGACCTCCGACAAAATCAGCCTGCGGCGCGCCAGGCCGCAGGATGTGGAAGATTTGTGGCGGCTCGCGAATGACGCCACCGTACGTCAGAATTCTTTTCACCCTGAGGCGGTTCCGTTTGCCGATCACTCCGTGTGGTTTCAGCAGCGGCTTGAATCGCCTGATTCCCGCATTTGGCTAATTGAATTGAACGGAGTGCTTGTGGCCCAGATAAGATACGATCGAAGTAGCGACGGCGCCGCAGAAATTGATTTTGCCGTGGCATCGGATCTCAGGGGAAACGGGCTCGGCACTCGGGCGTTGATCGCGACCCGGCAATTAGCATGTGAAGAACTGGGCGTTGATCGCGTTCGGGGTGTGGTGCTGGATTCGAACCCATCATCGGCGCGAGCGTTTTTGAAGGCGGACTTTCAACCGAGCGCGAAAATTGAGATCGATCAAAAACCATGTTCCGTTTTCGAATGGCAACGACCGGCCGAAGGAACTGAAGATTGATGGAAAAAGTATTTGAAATCGGCAGTCGGAAAATCGGCCCCGGCTACCCGGCCTATGTGGTTGCGGAGATGTCTGCCAACCACGGCCAGGACATCGACGAGGCAATTGAAATTATCAAAGCGGCTGCCGCGGCCGGCGCCGACGCGATCAAGTTGCAGACATACACTCCCGACACGATGACCATCGACTGCGACAACGATTACTTCCGGATCAAGGGCACACTCTGGGTCGATCGCAATCTTTATGAACTTTACGCAGAGGCGTACACGCCCTGGGAATGGCATCCGCGCCTGCGCGACGTCGCAAACGAATTGGGACTGGATTGCTTCTCGACGCCGTTCGACGAAACCTCGGTCGACTTTCTCGAAGATATGAATATGCCGCTGCACAAGGTTGCTTCGTTTGAAAACGTCGACCTGCCGTTACTGAGAAAAATAGCTCAGACCGGAAAGCCGGTTATTATGTCCACGGGGATGGCGACCCTGGCGGAAATCGATGAAGCGGTGCGCACCTTGCGCGAAGCTGGAAATCAGCAGCTGGCTTTGCTCAAATGCACCAGTGCTTATCCGGCTCCTCCAGGGGAAATGAACCTGAGCACCATTCCGCATCTTTCAGAAGCATTCTCGGTCCCGGTGGGATTGTCAGATCACACGCTCGGGACCACTGTTCCGGTCGCAGCGGTTGCGCTGGGAGCTTGCATCATCGAAAAGCATTTCACGCTGAGTCGATCCAAACCGGGGCCGGATAGCGCATTTTCACTGGAACCGGCGGAGTTCAAATCAATGGTCGAAGCGGTTCGGATCACGGAACAGGCGCTCGGCCGGGTGAACTATGGGGTCAGCGAAGAGGAAAAGAAAAGCCGGGCCTTTCGCCGCTCATTGTTTGTAGTTCAGGACATGAAGCAAGGCGAAGTATTCGGCCCAACGAATGTTCGTTCAATTCGCCCGAGCAACGGATTGCACACGCGTTATCGTGATGAGGTTATGGGCCGTCGCGCGAATCAGGCCATTTCACGGGGCACGCCACTCAACTGGGATCTGATCGGAGACGCTTGATGAGCGAAGTTGATCGTTACGTGGTGGCCGGAGCAAAGCCATGGAGCCGCGAAGTGTTTGCCGACACTATTTCGAAGTTGCCTGGAGAGTGGAGGTTCGTCGGCGGGGTGGACGAGTTGAAAGCAAGTGTGCTCGAGAGCTTTAAGCCGCGCTTTGTTTTTTTCCTGCATTGGTTGTGGAAAGTCCCAGCCGAGATTTTCGAGAGATTCGAATGCATCTGCTTTCACATGACCGATGTTCCATACGGGCGCGGCGGCAGCCCTTTGCAAAATCTAATCCTGCGAGGTCATCAGCAAACGAAATTAACCGCCCTGAAAATGGTCGAAGATTTTGATGCGGGACCGGTCTATCTCAAAACAGATTTGTCTTTACACGGCAGTGCGCAAGAGATCTACCTTCGTGCTAACCGTCTGGCGGCATCGATGATTGAACAGATCATCAAAGAACATCCTGAGCCGTCGCCGCAAACCGGCGAGCCGACCATCTTTAGGCGCCGCAAGCCTGAAGAAAGTCGAGTGTCTGAGCTTTCGTCATTGGAGACTCTCTATGATTTTGTCCGCATGCTGGATGCCGACGGCTATCCTCATGCGTTTATCGAACACGCAGGTTTCCGATTTGAATTCACCAAGGCGTCTTTCGAACCTGGACGCCTGGTAACGTCAGTCAATATCTCCATGCCAGGCAAATGAACATTCTAGTAATCGCAGCCCATCCGGATGATGAAGTGCTTGGTTGTGGCGGAACCATTGGCCGACTAACGCAAGAGGGGCACGATGTTTCAATTGCCATCCTTGGCGAAGGCATCACGTCTCGTTCTGCGCAAAGAGAGAACGCCAATCCAGAGGATTTGAAATCGTTGCAGGCGCAGACCCGCAAGGTGGCCCAGGCCCTGGGAGCCAGGGAACCGTTTACGTTCGGACTGCCCGACAATCGATTCGACACTTTGGCGCTGCTCGACATCGTGAAGATCATCGAAAAGCTCATTGACCAGATCGAGCCGCAAGTTATTTACACGCAACATGGGGGTGACTTGAACGTCGATCACAGCGCTGTTTACCGCGCCACGTTGACGGCAACTCGCCCAATGGCAGGCTGCCCGGTCAAGCAGCTCTACGCTTTTGAGGTGCCATCTGCAACTGAATGGGCTTTCCAGCAATTCGCGCCCGCCTTCCACCCGAATGTTTTCGTCGACATAAGCGCTACGCTCGAACTTAAAATTAACGCAATGCAGATTTATGACAATGAAGCGCGCGCGTTTCCGCACCCGCGTTCGTCGGAAGCCCTGCGAGCCATTGCGCGCCGCTGGGGTAGTGTGTCTGGCTTGCCGGCGGCTGAAGCGTTCCACCTGGTACGCTCGATCCAGGGTTAGCCATGCCTCTCGCTGACTTACCGCGACGCCAATTCTTTTCAAACAAATCATGAACCTTGCGATTCCCGGCGGAATGTGGAAATGCTGACCGTACTTGAAACCGCATCACAAGTTGAGTGGTTTTCCAAGACTAGTCCCACAAAAAACAGTCAGGTCGTGGCCGTAACGCCGACCGCGGCCTATGCTTGTCAGCAGTTGGCGATTCCTTACTTGAAGATCGAGGACCATTGCCAATATGGGCAGCGTTCTGTCGAATATACGGACCTCCTCAACGACTATCTGAAGTGGGAAGCATGGTTGGATGAGTGGGCTTTGAATGCAATTCCTGAGTTTTCCGGAACCGGATTCAAACCCGCAAACGCCGTCACTTTCTTACTTCAATTGTTGCTTGCGGAGATCTGGGCCACCTCCGCGAACCTACGTGAATTTCTACGAGCGCTGGCGCCGTCACGGATATCAGGGTGGCCCCCGAACCTGGCCAGCATGCCGTGGTTTCTTCAGCCGGGCGTCTCTCCCGCTGCGGTCCTGTTTCCCAGCGTCGCGGCAACGCACGGAATTGAATTCATCGACTTGTCGAGCCAGGCGCCAGAGCTGAGGCCTTCATCGGATAGTGAAAGCTCGGAGGCGCGTGGGCGCACTGTGTCGATGGGAAAAGCAAAGAACTATGTGCGACAGAACGGGATGTTTACCGTCGCTGAGGCCGTGATCAAACATGGGCCGGCTGTTTTTTATCGACGGGTTAATGGCACGCGGAAGCGAATCATGCTTTCAGGTCACGGATACGACCTCGAACCGCTGGCCCAGGATCTTCTTCGTCGGGGCGTTCGCCTCCGCAGACTGAGAGACAACACGTCGCGGCTTTCGGCCAATGCGACAGCGCCCCAATTGAAGGACCTGACCGCCAGGCTCGCGCACACTGGCAGCGAACTGCTGCGTGAGCCGGAGCTCTGGAAGCAATGCAAAGCGTGGGGCGTCGACCAGACGCCTCTGTTGTCGCAGCCGCTCTTAAAGTGGTGGCAGCATCTGGTCCCGACCTTGTGGCTTCACTTTCAGAACGTGAGCCGGCAGCTTCGAAATAATAAGTATGAGGCGCTGATCACCATGGATTGCGGTGGCAGCACCTGGGGCGGTCCGGCGGTACAGGCAGCTTCGGCGCTAAACGTTCACCGATATACTTATCAGCACGGCGGGTCAGCCGGACGCGATGCGCGAACCTGGCAAATGTATCTGAGAGGAAGTGACACATTTCTCACCGCCGGCGAGGGTACAAGAAGGGATCTGGAGGAGAGCCGCCCCCCGTTTCTTACTCCATTCGCAAAGATTGTTCCCGTTGGTTCCGGTATGCTCGACAAGCTACGCTCCGGGTATTCCGAAACCAAAGCGCGCCGGCTGCGCGATGAACTCAAAGGACGAGATCCGAGGCCGATTGTGCTCTACATTCCAACTACCTTTGGCCAGTATGGCAGGGCCATCGCGGACATCGCTCCCTACGCGGAAGTTTCCTACCTGGAGCTGCAGCAAGAGGCGCTTCGAGTCTGGCTGGAAGCTCCGGACGTGCGGTTACTTTATAAGAACCTGGTGGTGGCCAATGATCCGACCCGTGTGATGCCGGACTTTATTCAGAAACAGATTCCCAACGGAACCGTTACGACCAGACGCCTGACCGATCTGATGTGGGCGGTTGATGCGATTATCGTCGATCATGCGGTAACTGCGCTGAACGAGGTATTGCTGACAAACAAACCGATGGTCGTATATTTGCCGCCGATGTTGACGCTTGATCCGGCGGCGACCACAATCCTGCAAAAACGCGCTACGGTCGCGGAAACGCCGGGCGATTTCATCAATGCAATTCGCGAGTTCTTGCGGCCTCAACGTTTTTCAACCGTGCAATCACCGAATAATGATTTCCTCAGTTTGTATGGCACGTTTCTCAACGACGGGCAATCGACACAGCGGGCGGCAGCAGTTATTCTGGAGGGCCCGCATCGCGAGTTTCGGCGAACACAGTTATGAAGATTGAGTTCATCACCAATGCTTCGGTATTGGTGACCCTGGCTAGTAAGAAAACTGTCCTCTGCGATCCGTGGTATACGGACGCGATTTACTACGGGTCGTGGTATAACTTTCCGCCTTTGGCGAACAAGAAGCATTATCAATCGCTAAAGCCGTCGTACATCTACATAAGCCATATTCATCCGGATCATCTTGATGGTGAATCGCTGCGGCGTTATCCCCGGGACACCGAGATCTGGCTGGGAAACTTGCCTC
>DATANL010000443.1:0-5081 GCA_036266295.1 Pyrinomonadaceae bacterium
GCCGACCATTCCAGTCGAAGACGATCAGAATCTGCTCGCGCTCGATCAGGCGCTGATCGAGCTGGAGCAATTCGATGAGCAGCAATGCCGGATTGTCGAGCTGCGTTACTTCGCAGGGTTAACCATCGAAGAGACGGCCGCCGCGCTACACGTCTCGCCGTCGACGGTCAAACGCGAATGGGAAATCGCGCGGACGTGGCTTTATCAGCGGATGAAAGATCACGTGTGATTTCCCTCTCCACCTGGGAGAGGGGCAGGGTGAGGGCCTGATTAGCAAAGAAATCTGAGCAAACCAGGTGATAGGCCAGCGTCGGTCAGACCCTCATCCCGATCCCTTCTCCCAGCGGGAGAAGGGCGATAAAGAATTTTGACCCATTCGCCTTTCGGTTTTCGCGTAGTCCGGTGGAGGACTATGAACCCCGCAACCTGGAAGACCATTAAAGAGACCTTCGCGACGGCGCTCGAGCTGCCCGCGCGGGAACGCGACCAGTTCCTGGCCAAATCCAGCGACGAAATTCGCGGCGAAGTCGAAAAGCTCCTCGCCACCTACAAGGAAGCTCAGACCTTCATCAACACCCCGCTGATAGTTGAGAAAGGTTTGCGTCGTAACGGGCATGAAGAAAGCCTCACCGGCAAGCAAATCGATGACTATTTCGTCCTCGACAAGCTCGGCGAAGGCGGGATGGGAACGGTGTTCCTCGCCGAGCATGTCGGGCAGGGGTTCTCGCAGCGCGTCGCGCTCAAATTGATCAAGCGCGGCATGGACACGAACGCGGTGCTCGGACGCTTTCTGATGGAACGGCAAATTCTCGCCGGCCTGGAACACCCGAACATTGCCCGCCTGTACGGTGGCGGTTCGACCGGTGACGGCCTGCCGTACTTCGTAATGGAATATGTCGAAGGACAGACGATCAGGGACTTCTGCGAAAATCGCCAATTCGACATCACTGAACGACTCAGACTTTTCAACAAGGTCTGCGGCGCCATCTCTTATGCACATCAACAACTGATCGTTCATCGCGACATCAAGCCTTCGAACATTATCGTCACCGCTTCGGGCGAACCGAAGCTGCTCGATTTCGGCATCGCGAAATTGCTGACGCCCGACGCGAGGGAAGCCGAGCGGACCGCGACGCAATTTCACGTGATGACGCCTGAATATGCTTCGCCTGAACAACTAACCGGCAAGCAGACGACGACGGCCACGGATGTTTACAGCCTGGGCGTGGTTTTATACGAACTGTTAACCGGGGCCCGGCCTTTCAAAATGAAAGGCAAGAGTCCACTCGAAATCTCGCAGGCGTTACTGTCGCAGGAACCAATGCGCCCGAGCGATTGCGCGATGAATACCGACGCGGCGCGCCAAATTCCAACTAAAGCTACCACCGGAAATCGCGCCACGATTGCCGTGAATCATCGCCAATCAGTTAAGCGCGGCCTCAAGGGAGACCTGGACAACATCATCCTGCAGGCAATCAGGCGCGAGCCGCATCGCCGCTACCAGTCAGTGGTCGAATTGAGCGATGACATTGAACGCTATCTGGCGGGATTGCCCGTCAAGGCGACCGCCGACACGTCCCTGTATCGAGCGGGCAAGTTCATCAGCCGACATCGAGCGATGGTGGCGGCGACCTGCTGTTTCATTCTGCTGCTGGTGGCCTCGACGGCCCTGACCGGTTGGCAGTACTTCGTCGCGCGGGCGCAAAAGGCCAAATCCGAAAAGCGCCTGAATGAATTGCGCAGCGTGGCTAAGTCGCTTTTGACAGAGACCGGTGCGCAATTGAAGCAGATGCCGCAGGGCTTCGAAATCCGCAAATCGATCGTCGAAAAGTCCGTCGCGGTTTTAGATAACCTGGCCGGAGACGAATCGAACGATCCTAAATTTTTGAATGAACTTGCTGACGCTTACGCCGAGTTAGGAAAAATTCGTCATTGGCAATTCCACGAAAGCCGGCAGGCACTGAGCGATCTCAACAAGGCTTTTCAGATGCGCATGCGAGCTATTACGCTGGAGCCAAAGAATGTGGAACACCGCAAGCAGCTATCTTTTACCTTGCTGACGCTGTCCGAAGTTTACGGATCGCTCGCGGATCGCGAAGGGTCTTTGCAGGTTTGGCAGAAACATCTGGACAATGATCTGCACATGATAGAGCTTGAGCCGAACAATCCCAGGGCGTATTACACCGCCGCAGTCCATAGCGAAGATTTGGCGCTCAGTATGAGGGAGTTCAATCGCCCGGAAGAAAGCACTGCCGCGTTGAGCCATGGTCTTGAGTGGGCGGAAAAGGCAATCATGCTGCAACAGGCCGCGCCCTTCTCTATCGACGGCCAGATCGTCGTGGTCGAGGCCTCGATGGAAAAAGCAGCGCTGCTTCACCTGATGCGCAGAGATGACGAAGCTTTGGCCGTTTATCAGGCGGCCGCGGACCTCTCTCAGCAAACCTTCTTCGCCGACAAATCAAAGATGTTTGCTTTCAATCATGCCAGCCGCATACACAGGCACATGGCGGATATCTACGCCGAAAGAGGCGATTGGCAAAAGTATCTGGAGTGCTCTGAGTGGAGCGTGAACTGGATTAAGCAGAATCGTGAAAGCTGGGTTCTGTGGAACGGCGGAGGAGCCCCGACGACGACCTACTATCAGATGCGAGTGAGCATCGGGCTCAATCAGCTTGGACGCAAGGACGCGGCTACGGCGAACATGGACCAGGCTGTCAACGAATTTAACCAGCAGATGGCCTCGCATGAAAATCATGGCGAGGACATCATCTATGCCAATGATTTTCAGAATCCGGCAGCCGATTTCTATGTCGAAACGGGCCAGGTCAACAAAGCCGCGGCCATCTGGGACAGATATATCGCCATGATCGATCCCTTTGTGACCAGAAATCCGCAGGACACTTCTTCGCTTGGATATCTATCCTACGCGTATGAGCGCAAGGGAGACGCGCTCGCGATTTATCAGAAAGAGAGCGAAGGCTTTGCCCAGACCAACATCTCGAACCTTCGCACCGCGCTGGCGAGTTATACGGCGGCCATCGAGCGCCGGCAGCGAATCCTGCAGCTTGATCCGACGAATCAAAGCCACCTCGACGCCGAGAAAAATCTCGCGCAGAAGATCGCGCGACTGAAATCGCGAATTAGTTGACCGTTTGCGCCCGTAAGGCTACCTACGGAGCGCGGGCGCGTAACTGTAATTAGAATCCACGGCGATGGTGTTTTCAACACCGGCCCAAGGTAGAAGAACTTAATCGCCGCCTGATCAAAACGGCCAGGATAATCAACGAGATCGTCATTAAACGAAACCAGATGACCTGGCGCCCGGGCAATTTACCCGCCTCCAACAATACCGTCAAAGGGTAATATTTTTCCACCGGTTGCTTCAACTCAGGTGAGCGACTCAGGGCGCCGGCGTGGCATCGTTTGCCGGCGCCGAGCTGCCGTTGGGATTATCAAAAACTACTTCACGTCCGGCGACCCGAAAACGAGTTCCGTCCCACATATATTTCGTGCGGGTGAAGTGTTTGGGACAACACGCCCCAACATTCTCTGTTCCGTACAACTTTTTTCCAATGGCAGTTCCCATGCCGAAAAGATCTACAACCAACTCGCCCTGTTCGGCGGCAATGCGACGAAGTCCGCCATCAGCGCGATCCCCGGTAGCGAACTTCCAAAGCATCACTGCTTTTCCGTCTGCTATGGTGTAGACGTAAACATCTTCAGCGGCCTCAGTACCGCCGGCTTCCGCGTATAGCTCGACTATTGCTTCTTCGTTCCCATCGCCCGTGACATCTCCATAGGTGATGCGGCCGAGCTTAATCGACCAGCAGTCAGGCGCGGGTCGTTTGCCGGCAACATCGGCCGGCGCCTCGTATCTGCCGTTTTGCAGACGCACCTCGTCCATCGAACATTTTGCCGTAGGAAGTTTCGGATAAACGAAGTTCTTGAAATCGACTTTACGAATTGCAGAAATCGACGGCTGACTACTTTTTGGTTCTCTCGGTACAACCTGCGTTGCAGTTGCTGAACTATTGCGCCCACCACAAGCTAGTGCAACTGACCCAATCGTCAGACAAATAAAAACACCGAGCGCTGTTGCGTTGTGCTTTCTCATCTTGCTTGACTCGATCATGGAGAAAAACCTTTCTTTGCAAGACAATCAGAGAACCGATCATAGTCTTTTGCATTGTCGTTGACGTTGGTAGTCATCCGTGTTGGACGCGCCCATTTGCGTGTTCTGCGTGGCGCGAAGACCCGGTGACGAAGAGCAAGCGTACCACCGACTCTTCCGGAAATGTGGTCACCACAGTGGAACTCGATCCCTGGGCTGGGGCTAATATTTTTCCACCGGCGCCAAACCCTCTGAAAATTCACCGCCCCCACGAAAATTGTTGAGCGTGATGACAAACTGTCCGGCTCGGTTAATGTAGCCAAGCTTGTAAGTTCCATCGGATTTCGAAGTGGCCGCCATCGCCAGGCCCTGAGAGAACCGACCAACGAAATAGAAAGTCTTGGAGAAAGCGAATCTTCCCTGGCGATCGATAAATCTCCAGGCGTTTTGTCTAATCAGCACGGGAGCTAAACCACCTGAAAATGCATATGCCTGAAAGAACGCAGGGGCAATCACGGATGTCCCGGTCCTATCGATGAAACCGGTGTGGTGTAAGTCATCAACTTCGACCGTGGCCAAACCCTGAGAAAAACTGTAGGCCCAATTAAAGCGCGGCCTAATCGCGACCGTTCCAGCCCGGTCTATGTAACCCCACAGGTTGCCAACTTTCACTGGAGCCAATCCTTCAGAAAAAATAAGTGCGGATTCGAATGCGGGCTTGATGACGATTTGTCCTGCTTTATTGACAAAGCCCCATCTGTCCCCCGACTTAATCGGGGCGAGGCCGTCGCCAAAGGCCAGCGCCTCATCGTACGTCGGAGCAATTACGAAATGGCCGGTCTTATCGATAAAGCCCCACTTGCCCCTCACACGAACCGCCGCCAGCCCCTCCGAAAAACTATCGGCCCAGTCGTAACGCGGCGAAATAACAAACTGGCCCTTATGATTGATGTACCCCCAGTTCGCTGCG
>DATANL010000444.1:0-9459 GCA_036266295.1 Pyrinomonadaceae bacterium
TTTCAACCGAGCGCACACTCGAATTGATTCCCAGTTTGACGGTTTCTGAAACCGCCAAGCGCAAAGCGACGCTGTCGCCGGCGCAACTGGCCGCGGGCATGCTCGATCCGGGCCGCCTGGTGAATGAGCCGATCCATCTCGATCCCGGTTTGACCGGCAAGTACACGATCACGCCGAATGTGACGCTGGACTTTGCGCTGAACCCGGACTTTGCGCAGATCGAATCAGATCAATTGGTGGTGACCGCCAACCAGCGGTTTCCGATTTTCTTTCCTGAGAAGCGTCCGTTCTTTCTGGAAGGCATCGACATTTTCAACAGTCAGATCGCGGCGGTACACACGCGCACGATTGTGGATCCCGACTTTGCCGTCAAGCTCACGGGCAAACTCGATCGCAACACGTTTGGTTTGCTGGTGGCTTCAGACAACGCTCCCGGTAATTACAACGCGGAAGAGCGGCTGTTTGCCGACCCACGATTAATCGACAAGAACGCGAGCGCCGGCATTCTGCGTCTGAAGCACGACCTCGGCACGAAAGATTCGTTCATCGGATTTCTCGGCACATACCGGCGTTTCGTCGATCAGTACAACGAACTGGGCGGCATCGACAGCAAGTTGCGAATCAACAAGGTCACTACCTTCAATGCCCAGGTGCTGGTGACGCATTCGCGCGAGAACTTCTTCTATCCGGATGAAGGCCGATCGTTCAGCCGGCCCGAAAACGGTTTCATCTACGCGACTGACTACAACATGAGTGGCCGTCACTTTGGTTACGAGTTTTCAACCGTCGGTCGCACGCGTTACTACCGATCCGATCTCGGGTTCAATCGCCGCACGAACACGAACAACCAAAACCTGTTCGTGCGCTACAATTCTGAGCCGCATCCGAAAGCGAAGCTGATTTCATGGCGGGCTTACAACTCGTTCGGGACGAACTTCGATTGGAGCGGTAACCTGCAAGCCTACAACAACGAAACGCAGATGCAGTGGAACTTTCCGCGACAAACTTCGGTGGGCGTGGGTGTCGACATTGGTTACGAGCGAGTGTTTGAAGAAGAGTTCGGCCCGTCGCGAAAGTTCTTTGGGACGAGTTGTGCGCAGCAGAATAAGTGCACCTTCTGGGGCGATGACGCCGAGCGGTCCCATCCGAATGGCGGCGCATATGTTTGGGGACAATCGAACGTCAACCAGAAATTCAATTTCAATTTCTTTATCAATCAATCGTACGGCAACCTGGATTATGACTTTGGCGCGGGACCAAATTATCCGCGGGTCAGTATCCCCGCCGTCACTCAACGTTTCGCAGCGTCCGTGGGACTTTGTAATCCGGCCATACTGCCCGCCGGCGGTTCGTTGCCGGTGCAGTGCCGAGCGCCACAGGATCCCGGCCCCGGCACGTTCTTCAATTTCAACGGCGGGATAAACTACACACCGTCGAAGCCGCTCAGCATCAATTTGAGTTACACCAAGCAGAGGCTGCGACGGTACGACACCGGTCGCCTCGCGTTTGACGAAAACATCATTTCGGCCAAAGCGACGTACCAGTTCACGCGCTTCATTTTTGCGCGCGGCCGGATCGATTTCGATTCACTGGCTTCGAGCTACAAAGGCCAATTTCTGTTCGGCTGGACGCCGAATCCCGGCACCGCGCTTTACATCGGCTACAACGACGATCTTACGCGGAATGGCTACAGCCCTTTCAGCGGACAACTCGAACCTGGTTTCCGAAGGAACGGGCGCACGGTCTTCATCAAGATGTCTTACCTGTTCAGGAAGAGCTTCGGCTGATCTTAGTGTCAGAACGGCAAGCGGTAGCGACCCGATCAAGAGGCAACTCTATGGATGATCGAGTCGCTACCGCTCCTGGTTCTGACATGCAGCGAACCATTGCTAGCCTCCCTCACGTCGGGCTTTTGACATACCAAACAAAATTCCACGATTGGTTAAAAATAATGGGAACAGGTCGCGTGATCTAATCGTCTAAAGGCTTGCAGCGTCCCGAAGTCCCCCAGGCGACCTCTAGCAAGTTAACTATTTCGCGCGAAGTACCGTCTACTGTTCGGCAAGTACGTGTGAAGATCTCGAAGCGACTCGCCCCGCCAGGATGGCTGTTGTGCTTGTGCATCGCTGCCGCGGCGCAGTCTGTCTCGCCGTCGCCGAGTCCCAAAGCCGCGAAACACACCGTCGTCGTCCCTCCGGAAAAAGCCAAACCTATCAGCATTCCGCGCTTCGAACATCCGCCGGTAATCGACGGCAAGTTGGACGATGAAATCTGGAAAACGGCAGCCGTCTTCAAAGATTTTCACCAAATTAATCCCGGTGACAACATCGCCCCTTCAAAGCCCACCGAAGCGATGATCGGGTACGATTCGCGAACTCTCTATCTCGGCTTCCATTGTTATGACGAGCCCGACAAGATTCGCGCGACCGTGGCCAAACGTGACGAAGTCTTTAATGAAGACAACGTGCGCGTGTTCCTCGACACCTTTAACGATCAACGGCGCGCATACGTGTTGGGTTGGAACCCTCTGGGAGTTCAGGCGGACGGCATTATGACAGAGGGATCGGGCACAGATTTCAGCGTCGATATCGTGATGGAATCGAAAGGTGTGATCACGAGCGATGGCTGGACTCTCGAAGTTGCGATTCCTTTCAAGTCCCTGCGCTACGAAGCCGGTAAAGGAAAGCTTTGGGGCATCGACCTCTGGCGAAACATCGATCGATTCAACGATGAGATGGACGCGTGGATGCCTAATTCGCGCGACATCTCATCTCAACTGGCCCAGCAGGGTCACATTACGGGACTCGAAAATATTTCCACTGAGCGTACGCTGGAAGTAATTCCCAGCGTCACACTGTCCGAGACGGGTAAGCGCGTCAATGCCTTGACGCCCGCGGACCTCGCCTTCGACCCGACGCGCCTGGATCCGGGCAGACTTCTTAACGAGCCACTGAAGTTCGACGTAGGCGTTACTGCGAAATACAGCCTGACGCCCACGGTGACTCTCGATCTCGCAGTGAATCCAGACTTTGCGCAGGTCGAAGCCGATCAGACGGTGGTCACCGCGAACCAACGCTTTCCGATTTTCTTTGAAGAGAAGCGGCCCTTCTTTCTCGAAGGCATCGATATTTTTCAGACGCCCATTCAGGCCGTGCACACTCGTTCGATTGTCGATCCCGATGTGGCGGTGAAACTCTCGGGCAAACGCGGAAAAAATACTTTCGGGCTGCTGGTGGCGAGCGACAATGCGCCCGGTAATTTCAGCGAAGAGGAGCGGCAACAGGATCCCGTCTCACTGGCAAGCATCGCGCGGTTCATTGATAAGAACGCGTACGTCGGCATCCTTCGGCTCAAGCGTGACGTCGGCAAACAGTCCTACATCGGACTGGTGATGACGAGTTACAACTTCATCGAGAAGCATAATCAACTTCTCGGCATCGACGGCCAAATTAAGATCAGCAAGCAGAAGACTTTTCGCTTTCAGGTGGCCGGCTCAACTTCACGACGATGTTTCTTTGAGCCGGCCCTGGATGCGCACCGGCCGGGACCATCGGATGGCTGTTTCGTCGGGTTCGATCCGGCGCCGAAAGATCCTAACCGGCCCGGCGAAACCAACAACTACTATCGAACCGGCAATGGCCTGGCTTACCGCTGGCAATACAACCGCGACGGGCGCAACTTTTACTATGGCGGCAACGGCAACGGCCAGACGCAGGACTATCGCGCGGACCTCGGATTCACGCGGCGGCTGAACACTAATTTCGCGGGCGCCTATGTTGGTTACGTCACGGACCAGAAGCCGAAAGCGAAGCTGATTCGCTGGAACTTCAACGAGAGTGTCAACACGAACTTTAATTGGCAGGGGCTAAGCCAGAATTTCAATCACGAGTCCAGCGTGGGCTTAACTTTTCAGCACAACACATTTTTGGGCTTCGGATTCAACAACGGTTACGAGCGAGTGTTCGAAGAAGAGTTCGGACTAAAGCGCACCGCGACCCACGCGGGAGCGTTCTTTGGCGGACCCGAGCGCTCGACCTCTCAGTATGGCTTTTACCTGTACGGCGGGACGAAGCCGAGCCAAAAATTTTCGATCAACGGAAATTTCAGTTCCAACTATCACAGTTTCGATTATGACTTTGGCGCGCTGCCTAAGTTCATTCGCGTGAGCCCGGCGGGACTGGTCGATCCGAACGCCGCGCTCGATCCTGGTCCGGGCAAAGCACTCAACTTTGAAGTCGGCGTCGAGTACCAGCCGACTAAGCCGGTGAATATCTCGCTCGATTTCACCCAGAGCAAGTTGCGACGTGACGACACCGGCTTGCTCGCGTTTCAGGACAATATCTATTCGTTTCACGGGACGTATCAATTCAGCCGTTTCATTTTCGCGCGTGCGCGCATTGACTACGATACGCTGTCGTCTGACGCTCGCGGACAGTTCCTGTTTGGCTACACACCAAACCCCGGCACCGCCTTCTACGTCGGGTACAATGACGACCTGGTTCGCAATGGCTTCAATCCCTTCACGGGCCAACTTGAACCCGGCTTCCGCCGCAATGGCCGCACGTTCTTCATTAAGTTGTCCTATCTCTTTCGCAAGAGTTTCGGTGGATAAATCGACCTGACGTTAATTGAAGTCATCCGTGTGCTGCTTTGCGCGCAGCTCTGATCCATTCCCTTACGGAAAATGGTACTGACCCGGCTGCTAAACGATGCGCTGTGACAACGGCGACATCTTTTGGTCTTACTGTTAGTCCATGGAAAAGCCGGCGCCTACTGATTATCCAATCGAAGAAATCATTCGCCGTCGTTGGAGCCCACGTGCGTTCTCGGATCGAATGGTCGAGCGCGAGAAACTCGCGAGCCTGTTTGAGGCTGCGCGCTGGGCGCCGTCTTCATTCAACGAACAGCCGTGGTCTTTCATCGTGGCGACGAAAGATAAGCCGGACGAATATGCGCGGCTGTTGAGCTGCCTGATGGAGAAGAACCAGCAGTGGGCGCAGCTCGCGCCGGTTTTGATGGTTTCAGTTGCGAAACTGAATTTCGCAAAGAACGGCAAGCCGAATCGGCACGCGTTTCATGATGTGGGTTTAGCCATGGGCACGATGCTGGTGCAAGCGACTGCGCTGGGTCTCTTCGTGCATCAGATGGCGGGATTCTCTGCGGACAAAGTCAGAGAAGCGTTCGCGGTGCCGGAAGGTTTTGAACCGGTCGCCGCAGTCGCCGTCGGTTACGCGGCCGATCCGGAGGTCCTGCCCGAAGCTTTTCGCGAACAGGAAGTTGGGCCTCGCCAACGCCACCCGATCAGCGAATTTGTGTTTGCAGGCTCGTGGGGCGAACGTTGGAAGTAGGAGGCGTTCGTGGCGATGCAGAGCGCGCACAGTCACGCCCGTCAAAGCGCGCAAATTCACGCGCCTCGAACTTCTGACCGGCCTGGTTCATCGAAAAACTTCTTCACAAAATCAGGCCAAACTCAGACGCCGCGTCAGGGTCAAACAGTTTATTAGATAAGTTTACAAAAGGCTCGATGTAACCTTTTCGCGCGCGGCGGCGTATTGAGCTGCAGCGTGCTAAACTACGACTCGCCCGGCATTTAATCCGAAAATGGCTTTACTTAATCCCTCGAACGTCTGGCGGTTGCCCTGGTTGTGTGCCGCGATCGTTCTGATCGTCGCCGCGACCGGTTGCAAGAGTGACTATCCCGCTTCCGGCAAAACCGCGGACAGTAAATCGCCGCCCCGCCAGGTCAGGACGGTCAAGGTAACTGAGATTCCCATCGGCGAAACCGTTACCGTGAACGGAAATCTTGCCGCTTTCGATCAGACGACCATCGGAATGAAAGTTCCGGGCCGGCTGCAAACAATCAATGTCGATTTCGGCAGCGTGGTGCGCAAAGGACAAGTCATCGCGCAACTCGAACAACAGGATTACAAACTTCGTGTGCAGCAGTCCGAGGCTGCCCTGGCGCAGGCGCGCGCGCGTCTGGGCCTGTCCCCTGATGGCGCCGACGATCGCGTGACCGCAGAAGAAACGGGGACCGTCAGACAAGCGAAGGCCGTACTTGAAGATGCGAAACTGAAACGCGATCGCGCCACGAAATTGGTAGAGCAGGGAATTACGCCGCGCGCTGAATGGGACTCGGTCGATTCGGAATACAAAGTTGCGTTGAGCCGTTACCAGGATGCGTTGGAAGAGATTCGCAATCGCCAGGGCTTGTTGGCGCAGAGACGATCCGAACTGGCCCTGGCCAAACAGCAATTTGAAGACACGGTTGTGTATTCACCGCTCGATGGCGTCGTGCAGGAGAAAAAAGCCAGTGCGGGTGAATATCTGGCGGCCGGCGCGCCCGTCGTCAGTGTCGTGCGCATCGATCCCCTGCGCTTGCGGGTTGAAGTTCCCGAACGCGAATCGCATGGTGTCCGCATGGGCCAAAGCGTGCGCGTAACCGTCGAAGGCGATCCGGAATCCTACCTCGGCTACATCAAACGCCTGAGCCCCACCATCAGCGAACAGAACCGCGTGCTCTCGGTCGAAGCCGACGTGCGCAACAACGGCCGTCTTCGTCCCGGCGCTTTCGTGAAGGCTGAGATCGTCACTAATCAAACCAACACTGCGGTCACCGTGCCACCGAATGCGCTGGTGACTTTTGCCGGCATCGACAAAGTGATCATCATCGAGAATGGCAAGGCCCTCGAGAAGATGGTAACGGTCGGCCGTCGGGGAGATGACTGGATCGAAATTAAAGCCGGAGTAAGCGTGGGCCAGAGCGTGGTAATCGATCCGGGAAATCTTCAGTCGGGTCAAAGCGTCACCGAGTAATGCAGAAGCTCGCCGAGATTTGTATTCGCCGTCCGGTCTTCGCCGCGATGATCGTCTTGTCGCTGGTCGTCGTCGGTTCGGCGAGTTACTTCAAGCTCGGTGTCGATCGCTTTCCGTCAGTCGATCTACCGACGGTGAGCGTCCGCACGCAGCTGCCCGGTGCGTCTCCGGAAGAGATGGAGACGCTGGTCTCGCAGCCCATCGAAGAAGTCGTCAACACCGTCGATGGCATTGACAACCTGCGCTCGGTATCAGTGCAGGGAAGTTCGATCGTCCTCGCCACCTTCAATCTGAATCGCGACATTGACACCGCCGCGCAGGACGTGCGCGATCGGGTGGCCACGGTGGTGCGCGATTTGCCGCCGGACACCAAGCCGCCGGTCATCGCAAAATTCAATAACGACAGCACGGCGGTTATTACCATTGCGCTTTCCGGCCAACGATCGATTCGCGAGCTGACCGAATACGCGGACAAGGTCGTCAAGGTGCAGTTGGAGCGCGCGGGGGGCGTCGGCGAAGTCGACGTGGTGGGCGGACTCGATCGCGCGATCAACGTTTGGATCGACGCCGAGCGATTGACTGCTTACAAGATTCCGATCACGAAAGTCCGCGACGCCCTCCAGCGCCAGAATGCCGACGTGCCCGGCGGCAATGTCGAGACCGACAAGCGCGAGCTGGTGTTGCGCACGCTGGGACGCTACACCGATCCACGTCAGATGGAGGAGCTCGTAGTTGCCAACATCAACGGCGCGCCGATCAAAATCCGCGACATCGGCCGCGTCGAAGACGGCACCAAGGAGCAGCGCTCGATTGCGCGCCTGAATGGCGTGCCGACTGTCACGCTCGAGATTCGGCGCCAGTCAGGCGCGAACACGGTCGAAGTAATTCATAACGTCAAGGGCCAGCTCGATCGAGTGAAGGCGCAACTGCCTAACGACATCAAGCTCGAAATCATCCGCGATCAGGAACGCTATATCGGCTCAGCGCTGCACGAGATTACCCGTCACCTCGTTCTGGGCAGCATTCTCGCGAGCCTGGTGGTGCTGCTTTTCATGCGGTCGTGGCGTTCGACTTTAATCGCCGCGGTCGCGATTCCGTGTTCAGTAATTTCGACCTTCGCGATGATGCGCGCCATGAATTTCACGTTGAATGGCGTGACCATGCTCGCGTTGGTGTTGATGGTCGGCGTGGTGATCGATGATGCGATCGTGGTGCTGGAAAATATCTTTCGCTTTGTGGAAGAAAAGCGCATGACAGCCATGCGGGCGGCGAAAGAAGCGACTGCCGACATCGGTCTCGCGGTCATGGCGACGACGTTTTCGTTGGTCGTGATCTTCCTGCCCGTGTCGTTCATGTCTTCCATCTCGGGACGGTTTCTGTTTCAGTTCGGCATCACGGCGGCCGTGGCCGTACTGGTTTCGCTGCTCGTTTCATTCACCCTCACGCCGATGATGAGCGCGCGCTTGCTGCGTACCCAGGACGCCGCGGCCGGCCACTCGCATGATCATCACGACACCGTCGCTGCCGCCTCGTCGCGTCGCGGCTTCTATTCATACATCGATCGTTCCTATTCCTGGATGTTGAGCTTCGCCATGCGCCATCGCATCGCCGTTGCGGTCGTAGCGCTGGCCGTGGCGCTTTCCAGCATCCCGCTGTATCGCATCGTCAAGCAGGAATACATCCCGACCGACGTCGATGAAGCCGAGTTCGACGTCAACGTCAACGCACCCGAAGGCACCAACATCGACGCGATGGACCAGACGATGCGGGCCATCGAGAAGGACCTGATGGAGACGCCGGGCGTGCGCTTGATTCAATCGTCGTCGGGCGGATCGTTCCTCGGCGCCGTAAATCAGGGAGGCGTCTACGTACGCATCGCGCCGCATGAAGAACGGACGTTCTCGTTTACCAAACTGTGGGATTCGATCAAAGCCGGCCATCCGCTGGCGGCGTTTCGCGGCAACTACACTCAGCGCGACGTCATGTCCGAAGTGCGGCGCCGGATGCAGAAATATGCGCCGTTCCGCTTCGGCGTGCGTAACGCGCCGTCATTCAACATCGGCGGCGGCAACAACGACATCGACTTCGTGTTTCGCGGACCGGACCTTCAGGAGTTGGCGAAGTTCGCTGATACCTTGCGCCTGAAAACAACCACCAAAGAAATCGACGGCATCGTTGACGCTGATACGACTCTGAAACTCGACAAGCCTGAGTTGCGCGTCCACATCAACCGCGACCGCGCTGCCGATCTCGGCGTCGATACCTCTGATATCTCGACGGCGTTGCGTCTGATGGTGGGCGGCGACGATCGCGTTTCGCGTTATCGCGATCCGTCAGTAAACGAGGACTATGACGTTGAATTACGTTTAGCCGAATCAGATCGCAAAGACGCGGCGACAATTTCAAGGCTGTACGTGCCGTCGACGCGCGCCGGGTTGGTCCGAGTCGATAGCCTCGTAGACATCAAAGAGGACATCAGTCCGTCGCGTATCGATCGACTCGACCGGCAACGCCAGGCGTCGATGCGCGCGGGTATCGCGCCGGGATTTGCGCTGGCCGATCGTCTGGACGCGCTGCGCAAAGCGGCTGCCGGGATGAATTTGCCGGCTGCTTATTCAACCACCGTGGCCGGACGCGGCCGCG
>DATANL010000445.1:0-2679 GCA_036266295.1 Pyrinomonadaceae bacterium
ATTTGGCGATATCACAGTGTCAGCGCCGGCGCGCACATAACCATAGACATTCACCCGCTGGGTGTAAGGGTAAACTCCCTGTCCATATATCTGGTAGGTGCCTGCTGGCAAAACCAGCCCGAAATTGCCGTTGCCGTCCGTTCGGGTCTCGGTCCGAAAATAGGCTCCGACCGCAATTACTCGCGCGCCCCGGGCAGCGTAGGCTCGCGAGTCAGAATACAAAACTGTGCCGAACAATCGTCCAGCTTGGGCGGTCGCATTGCCGGCGACGGTAAACACGAGCACGACTATCGCTAACAAAAGTTTTGCCTGTGGAAGCATTTCCTGGTCTCCCTTTTGCGTGCATGATCACCTTGCGGGCGTCTCTGAAACACGCAGATATTCAACCTGCATTGCATCACCATCTTCGGTTTCGAGAAATCCCAGATTTCCGTAATGAAACAAACTCCGCGCATCTGTAAACGGATTAACAAACCACTCGACTCCGTAATAATTCAGCTCCGGTGGTGGTTGGTCTGGTGGAGTGGTTGATTCTAAAGTAATGCGAAACGTGAATTGATTGCCTTCGACTTCTGCTCTAATCCGGAAGGCGTCATCACTCTGACAACAGTTGGGCAGTGGGACGCCGTGATTCTCATTATCCAGCAGGACTTGTTTTCCCTGAGACGTAATAGCGTATCCGTGAATGACCACGCCCTTTGTTTGACCAGCGATAATTTCCGCATTGGTTTCGAGCACGAAGAGATATCCTCGTTGCTTATCTGATTGAAGCCGAAACATCCAGGCCGCTTTCGTACCGTGAATTAAGCGCACCTTAAACTCCGTATTGAAATTGGTTAGTACCTTCGGCGCAATATTTATTTGTCCAATATTCTTGCCGCTTACCACCAAGGCCCCATCATCACTGGCTTGACCCTCGCCTTTCACGATGGTCCAAGAACCGTCGCGCGGGTAGTCCCATTTAGACTGTTCGGGCTTACCTTCAACGTTGATGAAGAAATCGTCTGACCAATCTCCTTCGTAAGTCCGGGGCTGCAGGCCAAAAAAAACAAATGCCCGTTCGCGGTGGAAGACAAACTGGTAACCAATAGTCACCGCGGCTATTACCACCAGCAAAACTACGCTCCCCCAAACGATCAAACGTTGATTCAGGTTGCGGATTTTATGTGATTCTAACTTCAGGTTATTGAATGCTCTTCGCGAGATGGAGTCTGCTCGAACGCTCCTCGCGATAAAGGCGGATTCGCGTTTATTTAGATCGTCAGTACGCGTAGTGTGGTAATGCTGGGCTTCAATGAGAAAAGCGCCGTGCAGCAACGCGTCCTCACTCTTATTTGTCTGTTCCCATCTCGAGATGGCCAAGTCCAGACCCTGCCGCCACAGCAGGAATTCGCGATCGGCGTTGAGCCAATCCTGGAGTCGCGGCCAGTGATTCGCTAACACTTCATCGCTCAATTCGAGAGTTTCTTTTGAGTCGTCGTTCGCATCGAGTACCAGTAGTTGTCGATAAAGCAGTTCGTCAACGACGTGTTTATCGCCGAGTGGAAGATCGGCTTTTCGCACTCGCAACCGGCTGTAATCTTCGTCGACGCTTCCCGCTGCCGGCACTTGGACCAGGCGGGTGAAAAGGCGCCTCGCTTGCTCCTGCTGATCCGCGGAAAATGATGCGAAGACCCGTTCGGCCACGATGACAAGTTGCTGCTCGGCGGTCTTAGCTACCAACTCGGGTGAAGCATCGGGCGTCGACTGTCGCGCGTAGACACTTAGTATTCTTTCCCGTTCTTCGTCTGAAGTCTCAAAACTCTCGATCTCTCTGGACAGATCACCATCGGTGAGATAACCGGTCAGTCTTTCCACCGATGAGAGCAACGAAATGGCCTGGCCGCCGCGGTCACCAAAGGGCGCAAGAATCTCTTCATACGCGTAATACGGAACGTAAAGCACTTCGACATCGCTCCAGTATTCTTTTTGCTTCTCGCGCGGCATGTGGGCTGGAAACAAATCAAATTGTTTGCGGGCATAATCGCGCCGCAACTCGAGCTTGTCTTTTTCTCCGATTTCGATCCGCATGGGGACCGGAAAGATCTTTATCGGCGGGTCATGGAGACGCCGGTGTTCGTAAACCGAGGCGGCCACGGCGCCGGCACCTTCGATGCTTTGATGATTCAGCGTAAAGCAAACGACTAGCGAATCAGGGAGCTGCACACTGCAAATTCCCGAAGCATCACTGACGCCGGTGCGGCTGTCGATCAGGATGTAGTCATAGTCGTTTCGCATTCGCGCCTTCACCGCCTCCAGCAACAGACCTCCTCCCAATTGCTCATAAAAATTTGGCCAATTGAAGGAATTTACGCGTGCTGAGTAAGAATCGGTTTGCCGACCGGCGGGAATGAAGTCCAGTTTTCCGTTGCGTGGGAACGTCCAATCCAGGGAGGCTGTATAGCGCGAGAGTTGGGCGCGATCCTGAAACCACTCCTCATTAGGTCGGCCGTCGGCGCCCAGATTCAGAACTTCATATTCGAAGTCAATCATGAAATCAATGATTCCGCGCGATGCCGTCAGGTCTCTATCAATTAGGAAAGGGTAGAAGTAACGGTGCAGGCCAGGCGCCTCCAGGTCCCAATCTACGGCCAGCACCCTGAAACCATTGCTGGCGAGAATCCAGGCAACATTGGCAAC